>DASTHJ010000090.1:0-6856 GCA_035718265.1 Steroidobacteraceae bacterium
TCCCAGATCTGGTACAGCACGCGCAGCGGCGTGCGCCCCGCATATCGTCCGCGGATGGCGGCGAGCTCGGCTTCGAGCGCGGCCGCGGCGTTCGCCGCGGTGTCGGTCGTGCCGGTGAGTGCGCCCAGCCGGCGCAGCGACTGCGGCATCTGCGCGAGAGAGGTGACGTGTACCTGGTAAACCGGGATGCCGAGCGTGCGCAGGCGGTCGATGCGCGCCCGCTGCACGACGTCCACGGCCACCACCACCACCGTCGGCCGCAATGCGATCAGCTGCTCGAAATCGAGCGTCTCCGCATCGCCCACCACCGGCACCGCGGCCGCCTCCGCCGGCTCCTTGCTGTGCGCAATCGTCCCGACCATGCACTTGCCCGCGCCAGCGGCAAACAGCATCGCCGTGGTGCCGGGGGCGAGGGAGACGACGCGACATGGCGACGGGCTGACCTCGACCAGCACGCCCGTGTCGTCGGGAACGTGGCGGGTGAGCGCGCCGGCAGTGGCCGCGACCGACCACAGGGCTGCGGCGAGCACCGCGAGAGCGCGTTTCACCGCGGCGACCGCGAGCGTTTCGCGACCTGCTGAGGATGGGCCGCACAGCCATCGCAGCCGACGCCGCCGGCACGCGCGATGCGCGGCTTGAGTGAGCGCTCGCGCCAGCGCGCCAGTCGCGGGCGCCGCGCGCTCCAGCGGTCGAGCGCGAGCAGCAGCCGCATCCGGCCACGCGCCGGCATCAGTTTCCAGACGCTCACGAGCAGCGCGACGCCGACGATGACCGCGACCAGGACCTGCTCGAGCATCGGGGCATTCAGCTCCATGCGCGCACCACGCGGAAGGTGATGAACGAGGCGATGTACGCCAGCGCGAACAGGTAGCCGGCCATGATCAGAGGATAGCGCCAGGAGTTGGTCTCGCGCTTCACGACGGCCAGGGTCGACAGGCACTGCGGCGCGAATACGTACCAGGCCAGCAGGCTGGCGCCGGTCGCGAGGCTCCAGGTGCTGGCGATGACCGGCTGCAGCGCCGCGCTCACGTCTTCGCCCGCCGCGGACATCGCGTACACCGTGCCGAGCGCGGCCACCGCCACTTCACGCGCCGCCAGGCCCGGCACCAGCGCGATCGAGATCTGCCAGTTGAAGCCGATCGGCTCGAACACGTGTTGCAGCCACGAACCCAGCTTGCCCGCGATGCTGTACTGGATCGCCGGGCCGGTCGCACCCTCGGGAGGCGCGGGATAGCTCGACAGGAACCACAGCACGATCATCAGCGCCAGGATGATGCCGCCGACGCGGCTCACGAAAATCTTCACGCGCTCCCACAGGCCGAGCAGCAGGTTGCCGGCGTGCGGCCACTGGAAGTCCGGCAGCTCGAGCAGCAGCGGCGAGTACTGCCGCGAGCGCGAGAACTGCTTCATCACGAACGCCACCAGCAGCGCCGAGACGATGCCGGCGGCATACAGCGAGAACAGCACCAGGCCCTGCAGGTTGAACGGCCCGATGGCGCGCGCCGGGATCAGCGCGGCGATCAGCAGGCCGTACACCGGCAGCCGCGCCGAGCAGGTCATCAGCGGCGCGATCATGATGGTCGTGAGGCGGTCCCGCCAGTTCGGGATTGTGCGCGTCGCCATGATGCCGGGGATCGCGCAGGCATGGCTGGACAGGAGCGGGATGAACGCACGCCCGGAAAGGCCGACCGAGCCCATGAGCCGGTCGAGCAGATAGGCCGCGCGCGGCAGGTAGCCCGAGTCCTCGAGCGCCAGGATGAAGAAGAACAGGATGACGATCTGCGGCAGGAACACGAGCACGCTGCCGGCACCGCCGATCACACCGTTGACCAGCAGGCTGGCCAGCGGACCGGCCGGCAGATGCGCGGCCGTGAACTCGCCGAGGGCGCTCATCGCACCTTCGATCCAGTCCATCGGCGCCTCGGCCCAGCTGAACACGGCCTGGAACATCACGAACAGCACAGCGAGCAGCACCACGAGTCCCGCGAGCGGATGCAGCAGCAGCGCGTCGACCCGGCCGGACCACGCACTCTCGCGCGGCGGCCCATAGCCCGCGGCGGCCAGCAGGCCGCGCAGATCGTCCTGCAGCTGTTCGGCGTCCTCCGCCGTCAATTCCTGCGACGCTGGTGCGCTCACGTTGCGTCCCCAGCGGCCTGGCTCGATGACCTCGATCAACGCATCGGCACCGCCGCGCCGCACTGCGATCGTCGGCACCACCGGCACGCCGAGCTCGGCCGAAAGACGGGCCGCATCGATCCGCACGCCGCGGCGGCGCGCCACGTCCATGCGATTCAGCGCCAGCACCATGGGCAGGCCGAGACGCTTCACCTCGAGTGCCAGCCGCAGGCCGATCGGCAGGTGCACGGCGTCCACCACGCACACCACGAGCTCGGGCGCGGGCGTGTCGGCCAGCCTGCCGAGCAGCACGTCGCGCGTGATGGCCTCGTCGAGCGTGGTCGGCGTCAGGCTGTAGGTGCCGGGCAGGTCGAGCACGCGCATGCCGCGCCCGTCGGCGGTCGGCCGCTCGCCCTCGCGACGCTCCACGGTGACGCCCGGGTAGTTGGCCACCTTCTGGCGGCTGCCGGTGAGGCGGTTGAACAGCGCGGTCTTGCCGCAATTCGGCACGCCCACCAGGGCGATGCGCAGCGGCTTGAGTTCGACGGCGACATCCATGGAGAAAGCGCGGCAGCCGCGGGCCTGTGAATCAGGCTGCGACGGCGCTGCTGCCCTCGCGCGGCACGTCGCGCTCCGCATCGGGCTCGGCGCTGAGTTCGACCCGCACGGCGGCGGCTTCGATCCGGCGCAGCGCGAAGGTCGACCCGCCGATGCGCACGGCGAGCGGATCGCCGCCCAGCCACATGCGCGCCACGATTTCGCAGCGCGCGCCGGGCACGAAGCCCAGGTCACGCAAGCGCGCCAGCAGCGAATCCGAACCGCGTCCGGAAGCGAACGTGGTCGCCTCCACGAGGCCGGTCACCACACCAGTCTGGCCGCGCTTCAGCTGCGCCAGGGGAATCTGTCGATCCGGGTCGACGCCTGCGGTGAACGACGCTGTTTTCACGCCGGGAGTATGCGGTTCGGGGACTGCCAAAGTAAATGCGACGAGTTCGCATTTGCGTCTGGTGCTGCGTTGCACACATTTCTAGTAATTGACGATGTGTCACCTTAAGGCGTAGGCTCGCCGCCCATGAGCTACATTGCCGAACGTCGCCTCGAGGAGAAGGAGCGTCGCCGCGCCGAGATCGTCGACGCGGCCGAAGCCGCCGGTCGTGAAGTGGGCCTCGACGCGCTGACCATGGACGACGTCGCGCGCCGCGCCCGCCTGTCGCGCGCGCTGCTGTACGTCTATTTCCAGGATCGCTCCGATCTCATGTTCGGGCTCGCCGAGCGCGCCATGAACATGCTGCACACCCGCTTCGTCGAGGCCGCCGAGCGGCATCGCACCGGCCTCGAGAAGGTGAGCGCCATCGGCCGGGCCTACGTGGCGTTCTCGCAGGAATTCCCGGTGCTTTTCGATGCGCTGGCGCGCTGCGAGCTGGAAACGCCCGACCCGCAGAAATGCTCCCCTTCCGAGCAGGCCTGCCTCGCGGGCGGTGACCGGCTGCAGGGCGTGCTGATCGCCTCGATCGAGGCGGGCGTGCGCGACGGCAGCATCCGCGCCGACATCGGCTCGCCGATGCTGATGAGCGTGACGCTGTGGGGTTTCATGCACGGCATCATCCAGTTGACCACCACCAAGGCGCACGCGCTGGCGCATCACGGCGTCGTGCCCAAGGCGTTGATCGACCATGCCATCAGCATGATCACGCGCGATCTCAAGAGTTGATCCGGACGGCTGGAACATGGATCGTTGCCTATCGAAATTGGACATGCGTCCAACGACTCGACAGCTGACCAGGTGGCTGGCCGGCCTGTGGCTGGCATCAATCTCCCTGCTGGCGACGGCGCAGGAACCGGAGCGGCCGAGCCGGCCGCTCGCCGCGGTCATCGACGAATACGTGCGCGAGGGCCTGGCGTCGAATCTCGGTCTCAGGGCGCAGTCGCTCGAGGTGGAACGCGCCGAGGCGGCGCTCGATGCCGCGCAGGCCCGCTACTTCCCGGAGATCGGCTTCGCCGCGCGCTACTCGCGTTCCGAGGGCGGCCGCACCATCGACCTGCCGCTGGGCGATGCACTGAATCCCGCGTACCAGACGTTGAACGAATTGCTGATCGCCCAGGGCCAGGCGCCGCAATTCCCCACGGTGCAGAACGAGACCATCGCCTTCCTGCGCGAGACCGAGCAGGACACGCGGCTCACGCTGCGCATGCCGATCATCGCGCCGGCGATCCCCGCGGCCGTGCGCGCGCAGCGCGAACTGCTGGGCGCCAGCGAGTATGCGCGCCAGGCGCTGGCGCGACGCCTCAAGCGCGACATCACCGTGGGCTACCTTCGCTGGCTCATGGCCGTGCGCAGCCAGGGCATCGTCGAGGCCAGCGTCACGCTGCTGAACGAGAACCTGCGCGTCAACGACTCGCTGTTCCGCAACGGCAAGATCACGCAGGACCAGGTGCTGCGCGCCCGCGCCGAGCTGCTCGCGGTCACGCAGCAATTGCGCGACGCGCAGAATTCCGCCTCGCAGGCGCGCAGCTATCTCAATTTCCTGCTGAATCGCCCGCTCGATGCCGCGCTGGAGGACGCCGCAGTCGGCGCCGGCGTGAACGCGACCACGCGCGCGCTGGCGGAGCTGCGCCAGGCGGCGATCGACAACCGTCCCGAGCTGGTGGAGCTCGCGCACCTGGCGCGCGCCAGCGAGGCGCAGACGCGCGCCGCGAAAGCCGAGCTGTGGCCGACGCTGTCGCTCGGCGCGGATGGCGGCATCCAGGGCGAGGAATACCAATTCGGCCGTGGCGCGAACTACGCCACGGTGTCGCTGCTGCTCAACTGGAGCCTGTTCGACGGCGGCGCGCGCCGCGCCGCGGTGCGCCAGGCCGATGCCGCAGCACGCCGCACGCGCACGCAGCTCGACGAGCTGATGCAACAGGTGCAGCTCGAGGTGCAACAGTCACTGGACCGGCTCAACACCAGCGCCGATTCGCTCGCAACCGCGGAGGCGCGCGCCGAGGCGGCGCGGGCCGCGTTCCGCATCGCCAGTCGCAAGCGCGACGAAGGCGTCATCAGCCAGGTGGAATTCATCGACGCGCGCTCCAGTCTCACGGGCGCCGAACTCAATCTCAACGTCACGCGTTTCGAAGTGCTCGCACGCCAGGCCGAGCTCGACTACGCCACCGCCGCAGGCAACCTGCCCCTGGAATCGCTGCAATGAACCAGATCAAGACCACAGGACATTTCACCGGCGCGTTGCTGGTCGCACTCGTGCTGCTCGTCGCGCTGCTCGCCGGCTGCGGGGCAAGCGAGGCCCCGGCCACGCCGCCGCCCACGCCGGTGCGCATCGAGCACGCCAGCCAGGGCCCGGCGATCCCGCCGATCGACACCAATGGCATCGTCGCCAACAAGGACGAGATGCGCCTGTCGTTCAAGGTGGGCGGCGTCGTGCGCCGCATCCACGTGCAGGAAGGCGACCGCGTGAAGCGCGGCGACCGCCTGGCCGAGATCGAGCTGACCGAAGTCGCCGCGCAGGTCGAGCAGGCGCACCAGCTCGCCAACAAGGCGGAGCGCGACCTCGCGCGCGGCGAGAACCTGTACGCCGACCAGGTGATCAGTCTCGAGCAGCTGCAGGACCTGCGCACGCAGGCGGCGCTGGCCGCGGCGGCGTACCGCTCGGCGCAGTTCAACCTGGGCCACTCGGTGATCACCGCGCCGCGCGACGGCGTGGTGCTGCGCAAGCTGGTCGAGGAGCGCGAACTGGTGCCGGCGGGTGCGCCGGTGCTGGTGTTCGGCGAGAAGGACCGCGGCTACGTGGTGCGCGCGGCGCTCGCCGATCGCGAAATCGTGCACGTGAGGCGCGGCGACAAGGGCGAGATCCGCATGGATGCGTTCCCGGGCCAGACGATGGCCGGCACGGTCGTCGAAGTGGCGAGTGCCGCGGATCCGAAGTCGGGCATGTTCCCGATCGAGGTGCAATTCGACGCGACGCCGCCGCGCCTGGTCAGCGGACTGGTCGCACGCCTGCGGCTCACGCCGCAGACCACGGCCGCGCCGCTCACCTACGTGCCGATGGCCGCGCTCGTGGAAGGCGACGGCGACCGCGCCAGTGTCTTCGTGCTCGCCGACGGCAAGGCGCAGAAGCGTGCCGTCGAGGTTGCGTTCATCACGGCGGACGCGATCGCGCTGCAGAGCGGGCTCGCGGCCGGCGAACCCGTCATCACCGACGGCGCGCTGTTCCTCGAGAACGGCGAGCGCGTCGAGGTGCAGCGCGACGCCACGCAGCAGGCGGTGAATGCGCCGGCGCTGCACGCGGAAAGCTAGAGCCCACGCATGGGATTCCTGGAATTCCCGATCCGGCGCTACCAGTTCACGCTGGTGGCCTTCCTGTGCCTGGTGGCGCTCGGTCTGTTCGCGTTCAAGAAGGTGCCGCGCGAGGAAGACCCGTATTTCAAGATTCCGGGATACACCATCGCGGCCATCTACCCCGGCGCCGATCCCAAGGATCTCGAGCGACTGGTCGCCAAGCCCATCGAGGACCGCATCGCGGCGCTCGACGACCTCATCAAGATGGAGACCTCGATCCGCGACGGCGTGTCGTTCACCGCCGTGGAATTCGAGACCTTCGTCGATGCCGACAAGAAGTACGACGAGGTCACGCGCGAGGTGAACGCGCTGCGTCCCGACCTGCCGCCGGAGACGCAGATCATCATCCGGCGCTTCTCGCCGGGACTCGTGAACACGATCCAGGTGGCGCTGGTCTCCGAGGAAGCG
>DASTHJ010000091.1:0-3381 GCA_035718265.1 Steroidobacteraceae bacterium
GACCGCAGCGGCAAGCTCTATTTCGGCGGTGCCTCGGGCTTCAACTCCTTCTATCCGGAGGTGCTGGAATTCAACGAGCGCCCGCCGCGCGTGGTGCTCACGCAGTTCCTGAAGCTCAACCAGCCCGGCGCCGCCGGCATCCCCGAGGAGCGCATCGAGCACCTCTCGCTGAAGCACGAGGAAGACGTCATCACGTTCCGCTTCGCGGCGCTCGACTACGCCGATCCGCGTGCCAACCGCTACGAGTACAAGCTCGAGGGCTTCGATCACGACTGGGTGCGCGCCGACGAACGGCGCGCCGCCACCTACACGAACCTGCCCGGCGGGCACTACGTCTTCCGCGTGCGCGCCAGCAACAGTGACGGCGTGTGGAGCACGCAGGACCTCGCGGTGCCGGTCGACGTGGCGCCGTCGCCGTGGCTCTCGCCGTGGGCTTTCGTCGCCTACACGCTGTTCGCGGTGTTGCTGCTGCTCGGTGTCTGGTATGCGCAGCAGCGCCGCATCGCGCGCGAGGCGGCCTATCGCCAGGAGCTCGAGCAGCAGGTCAGCGACCGCACGTACGAGCTGGCGCAGCGCTATCGCGAGCTGGAGGACGCGAATCGCAAGCTCGAGATGGCCAGTTACACCGACACGCTCACCGGCCTCGCCAACCGCCGCTACCTGATGCAGAACTTCCCGCGCCTGCTGGCCGAGCACAAGGGCAGCCATGGCCTGGCGATCATGATCATCGACCTCGATGCGCTGAAGCCCATCAACGACCAGCACGGGCACGCGGCCGGCGACGAACTCATCATCGAAGTGGCGCGCACGCTGCGCCAGGCCATCCGCCCGGACGACGTGCTGGTGCGCTGGGGAGGCGACGAGTTCGTGGTCGTCGCGCACGCGCAGCACGTCGAACACGCCACCATGCTGTCCGAGCGCATCCGCGAGCGCGTGGCGAAGATGAAATGCGTGCTGCCGCGCGGCGCGGTGGTGCGCACCAGCTGCTCCATCGGGCTCACCTGCCTGCCATTCGTGCCGGGCCGGCCCCAGGCGGTGAGCTGGGAGCAGGCCATCAAGATCGCGGACCTGGCCCTGTATCGCGCCAAGCGCGGCCGCAATGCCTGGCGCGGCTGGTTCGGCACCGACGCGGTGGCCGGCCTGCAGTCGGTGATCGCCGCCGTGGAATCCAACGTCGACGGCTTGATTGCCAGCGGCGTGATCATCGAACATTCATCGACGCGCGGCAGCGACGACACCGTCAATGCGCTGCGCGTCCTGCGCGAAGCGCGCTGACAGCGGACGACGACATGGACACCGAGATTCGCGAAGCCATCGCCCGATCACTGCCCGATCTCGCACTGATCGTGCGGCGCGACGGCATCATCCTCTCCTGCGTGGGCGGCAACGCGGTGCGCGGCCTCAACACCGGCGAGGAGCAGATTCCCGGCCGCCCGGAGCACGACCTGTGGCCGGAGTCGATCGCCGCGCACGTGCTGCAGACGGTGCGCCGCATCCTCAAGACCCGCAAGCCCGCGCAACACCGTTACCAGGAAGGCGAGCTCAACCTGGAGATGCGCTTCCAGGTGCAGGGTTTCGATCGCGTGCTGGTCGTGTGCCGCGACCTCGGCCAGGGCGCCACCTCGAACGACTCGGGCCTGTACGAAAAATCGGGCGGCGCCATGCTGCCGCATCGCGACGGCTTCGAGAAATCCCTGCGCATGGCGCTCGACATGGCCGCGCTGCGCGAGGACACGGTCGGCGTCGCGCTGATCCACATCGGCGGCTACATCACGTACCGCCGCGTGTTCGACTCCGCGCTCGCGGACCGCCTGATGGATTCGGCGGCCCGTGTGATCCTCGAAGCGCTGCCCGAGGGCCGCTCCAGCCTGCCGCGCATCGCGCGCGTTTCCGACGACGTGATCGCCGTGGTGCTCACCGACATCCGCTCGCGCAGCGATGCCGATGCCGCCATCGAGGCCATCATGAAGGCGCTGCGCCATCCCGTGGATCTCGACGGGCAGATCTTCCAGCTCGCGCCACAGGCCGGCGTGACGCTCTCGGGAACCGACGGCGGGCGCGCCGGCGAGCTCATCGAGCGCGCACTGACCACGCTGGATGCGGGCCGCCGCCAGGGTGAGGATCGGCCCATCACCTTCTACTCGGACACGTTGCGACTCGCCTCGCTGACGCGGCTCGACTGGCAGCAGGAGCTGACGCGGGCCATCAGGAACGACGAGCTCGAGCTGCACTACCAGCCGCGGCTCACGCTGGCGACGCGCGAGATCGTCGCGGTCGAAGCCTTCCTGCGCTGGCCGCACAAGATCCGCGGCCTGGTACCGACCTCGGAGTTCCTGCCGATCGCCGAGCTCTCGGGACTCTCGGTGCAGCTCGGTCGCTGGGTACTGCGGCGCGCCTGCCGCGACCTTGCCACGCTGGCGCAGCGCGGCTACCCGCGGTTGCGCGTCTCCGTGAACGTCGCGCGCCAGTACCTGTCCGCCGAGAGCCTCGCCGAGGACGTCGCCGGCGCGGCGCGCGAAGCCGGCATCGAGCCCTCGCAGCTCGACCTGGAGATCACCGAACAGATGCTGTCCACGGGTCGCAGCGGGCTCGCCGCCCTGCACCAGCTGCGGGGCCAGGGAGTGCGCGTGCTCATCGACGACTTCGGCACCGGCTACGTGTCGCTCGGCCGGCTGCGCAACAGTCCGCTCGACGGCATCATGATCGACCGCTCCTTCGTCGAGGAAGTCGGCCACGATCACGAGGCGCGCGCGGTGTGCCGCGCGGCCATCGCGCTCGGACTGGCGTTCGGCCTGCGCATCGTCGCCGAGGGCATCGAGACCGAAGCGCAGGCGCAGTTCCTGGTCGCCGAGCAATGCCACGAGGGACAGGGACACCTGTTCGCGCCCGCCTCGCCGCTCGACACGCTGCTCGAGAAGATCCTGCCCGCCGGCAAGACCGCGCCAGCTTCTGTCACACGCGCCGCGCAGCGCTGACTTCGCGTTGACATAGCCGGGTATTTGACCGGCCCTTATCAGACGCGCGTCACATTTTTCCCGAGAGCCGCGTCACACACGCACGCTCTGGAATTGCCGCCTCCGCCTCTAATGGTGCCGTTCGCGCAAGCGGACTGGGGCCAACAAGGGGCGATTCACTGATGAAGTTGCAGGCGAAAGAGGCGGCCGTCCGACTGTTCGGAGCGGCCATGTGGGCGACGCTCCTGTGCTGTCCGGCGGCGATGTCGGGCACGCGGGCGGAGCACGCGGCCGCCGAAGCCGCCCGCAGTTACATCGTCGAGGCGCGCAGCACGGATGCTGCCGCCGCCGCGGTGACTGCCGCGGGCGGCGAAGTCGTTTCGCGCCTCGACATCATCGACGCCGTCGAAGCCAATCTCACCGACGC
>DASTHJ010000092.1:0-4121 GCA_035718265.1 Steroidobacteraceae bacterium
GCTGAACGCCTCGACGGGCTTCTCCGCGATGGATTTCGCGACGCGCAACCTGTATCGCAGCGCCATCGAGGAGCTGGGTCGCGGTTCGCCGCTGTCGGAACTGGACATCGCGCGCCAGGTGCTCGCGCTGGCCGCGGGCGCGGGGACGCCGCGTGAACGCGACCCGGGTCACTACCTGATCGCCGAGGGGCGCGCGAAGCTCGAGAAGGCCGTCTCCTATCGTGCGCGCCTGCGCGACCTGCCGAGCCGCATCAGCTTCACCGTGGGCGCGGCCGACTACGTCGCGGCCATCGCCTTCACCTCCGGCATGCTGCTGGCGATACCGCTGGCGCTGCTGCAGACCGCCGGCGTGCAGGGCAGCATGCTGTGGTTGCTAGGTGTGCTCGGCGCGACGCCGGCCATGGAAATCGCGGTCGCGCTGGTGAATCGCGCGGTGACGCGCGGGCTCGGCGCCAGCCGGCTGCCGGGATTGTCGCTGCGCGATGGCGTGCCGGAGGAGCTGCGCACGCTGCTGGCCATGCCGGTGCTGCTGAATTCCCCGGCGGCCGTCGAAGAGCACCTGCACCGGCTCGAGATCCACTACCTGGCCTCGCCGGACGAGCAGCTGCATTTCGCGCTGCTGTCCGACTGGGTGGACGCGCCGTCCGAGCGCATGCCCGGCGACGACGCGCTGCTCGACATCGCCATCCTCGGCATCGCGCGCCTGAATCGCAAATACGGTCGCGCCGCGGGCGGCGAACGCTTCCTGCTGCTGCACCGGCGACGCGTGTGGAGCGAGAGCGAGCAGCGCTGGATGGGCTGGGAGCGCAAGCGTGGCAAGCTCGAGGAACTCAATCGCCTGTTGCGCGGCGACACCTCGACGACCTACGTGACGAGCACCGGCAAGTCGCCCTGGGTGCCGGCCGGCGTGAAGTACGTGATCACGCTCGATGCCGACACGCGCGTGCCGCGCGAGGCGCCGCGGCGGCTGATCGGCAAGATGGCGCACCCGCTCAACCGGCCGCACTTCGACGCGAAGCTCGGCCGCGTGGTCGACGGCTACGCCATCCTGCAGCCGCGCGTGGCGTTCTCGCTGCCGGTGGCCTTCGAGGCTTCGCCGTTCCAGCGCGTGTTCTCGGGCGCCGCGGGCGTCGATCCGTATGCCGCCGCCGTCTCGGACGTCTACCAGGACCTGCTCGGCGAAGGCTCGTTCGCCGGCAAGGGCATCTACGACATCGACGCGTTCGACGCGGCGCTCGCCGGCCGCGTGCCGGAAAGCTCGTTGCTCTCGCACGACCTGTTCGAGGGCATCTTCGCGCGCGCCGGGCTCGCCTCCGACGTGGAAGTCGTCGAGGAATTCCCCGCGCGCTACGACGTCGCCTCGATGCGCCAGCATCGCTGGGTGCGCGGCGACTGGCAGCTGCTGCCGTGGATCTTCGGCCGCGCCGACGCCGGCTCGCGCAAGTACGGCCGCGGTCGCAGCCGCACGCCGCTCATCGGCGTGTGGAAGATGCTGGACAACCTGCGCCGCTCGCTGGTCGCGCCCACCTGCCTGGTGGCACTGATCGTCGGCTGGACACTGCCGCTGAACGCGGCCATCACCTGGACGGCGTTCGTGATCCTGGCCTTCGGCATCCCGACGCTGCTGCCGGTATTCGCGGCACTGCTGCCGCGCCGCTCGACCATCACGCTGCGCAGCCACCTGCGCGCGCTGCGCAACGACGTGGTGCTGGCCATCGGGCAGATCTCGCTGCTGACCAGCATGCTCGCCTACCAGGCCTGGCTGATGTGCGACGCCATCGGGCGCACGCTGTGGCGCGTGTTCGTGACGCGCCGGAACATGCTGGAGTGGGTCCCCGCGGACCTGCTCGGCAACATGCGCAACTCCTTCGCGAGCTTCTACGCGCGCATGTTCCGCGGCGTGCTGCTGACCGTCGGCGTCGCGGTGCTGCTGATCGTGTTGTCGGGCGGACGGCTGCCGGGCATCGCCGTGCCGTTCCTCGTCCTGTGGCTCACCGCCCCCGCGATCGCCTGGCGCATCAGCCAGACGCCGCCGGCCGCCGCGAAATCCGCGCTGTCCGCCGACCAGCAGCGCGAGCTGCGCCTGGTGGCGCGCCGCACCTGGCGGTTCTTCGAGGACTTCGTGACGGCCGAGCACCATCACCTGCCGCCCGACAACTTCCAGGAGGATCCGCGCCCGACGGTTGCGCACCGCACCTCGCCCACCAACATCGGGCTCTATCTGTTGTCGATCGTCGCCGCACGCGACTTCGGCTGGTGCGGCCTGCGCGACGCGCTGGATCGCATCGAGGCGACCTTCGGCACGCTGGCGCGCATGCCGAAGTTCCGCGGCCACCTGTACAACTGGTACGACACGCGCGACCTGCGGCCGCTGGAACCGCGCTACGTGTCCTCGGTCGACTCCGGCAACCTGGCCGCGCACCTGATCACGCTGGCCGGCGCGTTCCGCGAGTGGCAGCAGGATCCGCGGCCGCGCCCCGAGGCGGTCGTGGGACTGGCCGACGCGCTCGACCTGGCGCGCGAGGCCTTGCGCGATTTCCGCTTCACGCCCGGCCTGACGATCACGCGTGAGCTGGTGGAGACCGCGTTCGCGGACCTGGAAGCCGCGCTGCGTCCGCCTGGCACGACGCTCGATCCGGAGCTCGACGACCTGGCGCAGGCCGCGGAGCGCGCCTCGACGCTGGTCGACCTGGTGCGCACGCTGGCGCACGAGACACACGGCGACCCTCACAACGACCTGGTCTACTGGGTCGAGGCCGCGCGCCGCACGATCGACAGCTGGCGCAGCGACCTGCTGGCGCGCGACCCGGCGGGCTTCATCGTCGAGCACCTCGAAGGGCTCGCCAGCATGGCGCTGCAGTTCGCGAACGCCATGGAATTCGGCTTCCTGCTCGACGGTCAGCGCAAGCTGCTGTCCATCGGCTATCGCGCCACCGACGGCTCGCTCGATCCCTCCTGCTACGACCTGCTCGCCTCGGAAGCGCGACTGGCGAGTTTCGTGGCCATCGCCAAGGGCGACGTGCCGGCGCGCCACTGGTTCCGCCTCGGGCGCACCGTGACGCCGATCGGCGCGGGCGCGGCACTGGTGTCCTGGTCGGGCTCGATGTTCGAGTACCTGATGCCGGACCTGGTGCTGCGCGCCCCGGGTGGCAGCATCCTCGCGCAGACCAGCCGTCTGGTGGTCAAGCGCCAGATCGAATACGGCGAGGAGCTGCGCATCCCCTGGGGCGTTTCCGAGTCCGCGTACAACGCGCGCGACCTCGAGCTCACCTACCAGTACTCGAACTTCGGTGTGCCGGGCCTGGGACTGAAGCGCGGCCTGTCCGAGAACAAGGTGATCGCGCCGTACGCCACCGGACTCGCCGCCATGGTGGACGGCGACGCCGCGCTCGCCAACTACCGCGCGCTCGCGACGCTCGGCGCGCGCGGCCGCTTCGGCTACTACGAGGCCGTGGACTTCACGCCGAGCCGCGTGCCGGAGGGCGAGACCTGCGTGCTGGTGCGCGCCTACATGGCGCATCACCAGGGCATGAGCATCGTGTCGATCGCCAACGCGCTGCTCGATACGCGCATGCGCGACCGCTTCCATTCGGACGTCGCGGTGCAGGCGACCGAGTTGCTGCTGCAGGAACGCACGCCGCGCGACGTGTCGGTGGCCCATCCGCGCGCCGAAGAAGTCGGCACCGCCTCGCGACTCGCCGAGCCGCAGGTGCCGGAGGTACGCCGGCTGCGCAGCCCGCACGATTCGACGCCGCAGACCCACCTGCTCTGCAACGGGCGCTACTCCGTCATGATCACGGCCGCGGGCTCCGGCTACAGCCGCTGGAACGACCTCGCGATCACGCGCTGGCGCGAGGACCCGACGCGCGACGACACCGGCAGCTATTTCCTGCTGCGCGAACCGCAGAGCGGTCGGGTGTGGTCGGCGGGCTACCAGCCATGCGCCGTGCAGCCGACGACCTACGAAGTGAGCTTCACCGAGGACCGCGCCGAGATCATCCGCGCCGACGGCGACATCGTCACCACGCTCGAGGTGCAGTTGTCCTCGGAAGAGGACGCCGAGGTGCGCCGGCTGTCGATCAGCAATGCGTCGAACCGCGCGCGTGAGATCGAAGTGACCT
>DASTHJ010000093.1:0-2032 GCA_035718265.1 Steroidobacteraceae bacterium
AGCCTTGCCCGACAGGTCACGCAGGTAGTACAGCTTGGCGCGCCGCACGCTGCCGCGGCGCTTGATCTCGATCTCGCTGATCGCCGGGCTGTAGGTCTGGAACACGCGCTCCACGCCCTCGCCGTGCGAGATCTTGCGCACGGTGAACGAGGAGTTCAGGCCGCGGTTGCTCTTGGCGATGACCACGCCCTCGTAGGCCTGGGCGCGCTCGCGGTCGCCTTCCTTGACCTTGACCTGCACGACGACGGTGTCGCCGGGGTTGAAATCGGGCACTTTGCGCGTCATGCGCGCGGATTCGAGTTGTTGAATGATGTTAGCCATGTTCTTCACCTTCGCGTTCAGCGAGAAATTCATCGAGCAGCTTTGCCGCATCGGCCGGCAGGCCACCCTTCGCAATCAGATCCGGCCGCCGCAACCAGGTGCGCGCCACCGCCTGCTTCAATCGCCAGCGCTGGATGTCAGCGTGGTGCCCGCCCTGCAGGACCTCGGGCACCTTCCGGCCTTCGAACTCCACCGGCCGCGTGTAGTGCGGCCAGTCGAGCAAGCCTGAATCGAACGACTCCTCGACGCTGGAACGCTCGTCGCCGAGCACTCCGGGCAACAGCCGCGCCACCGCGTCGAGCACCACGAGCGCGGGGAACTCGCCGCCCGACAGCACGTAGTCGCCGATCGTCACCTCTCTGTCTATCCGCGATTCGATGACCCGCTCGTCGAGTCCCTCGTATCGCCCCGCCACCAGCAGCATGCCCGGCAGCGTCGAAAATTCCTTCGCCAGCGCCTGCGTGAACGGCACGCCCTGCGCCGACAGGTACACGCGCGGCGCACCGGCCGGCATCCTCGCGACCGCGGCGTCGATGGCCGCCGTCATCGGCTCGGGCTTGAGCACCATGCCCGGCCCGCCGCCATACGGCCGGTCGTCCACCGTGCGATGCACGTCGCGCGTGTGCGCGCGCGGATCCTCGCAGTTCACGCGCACGATGCCGCGCTCCAGCGCCCGGCCCAGCACACCGAACTTCACCGCCGCGCGGATCAGCTCCGGGAACAGCGTCACGACCTCGATGTGCATGAGTCGTGTCAGAAATCCTCGGGCCAATCCACGATCAGGGTGCGGCTCGCGACCCGTACTTCCCGCAAGTGCCGGGAGGTCACCGGGACCCAGTGCTCGCGCGCACCTCGGATCACCATCACGGCGTTCGCCGGCGTGTCGATGAAGTGATCGACCTCGCCCAGCAACGCGCCTTCGACATTCCGCACTTCGAATCCGACCAGGTCGGCGCGGTAGTGCTCCCGCCCCGTGGTCGCCGGCAACTCCTCGCGATCGATGAGCACCAGCCGTCCGCTCAACCGGCTCGCGGCATCGCGATCGGCGACGCCTTCGAGTCGGGCAATCCAGCCGCCTTCCTTGCGGCCCAGCGGCCGCGCCTCGGCGAGCTTCACTTCGGCGCCGGACTCCAGGTACCAGCGCTTCCACTCGAACAGTCGTTGCGGAGGATCGGTGAAGGACTGCACCCGCAACCAGCCGCGCACCCCGTGCGCCGCGCCCAATCTACCTACCTCGACGCGGCGTGGCCCGTTCATCGCGCCGCCGCGACGGGATTCCGCGATCAGGCGTTCGCTTTGCGGAACGCCGACACCAGGTGCTTCACACGCTCGGACTGCTGAGCGCCCTTGGACACCCAGTAGTCGATGCGCGCGAGGTCGAGCTTGAGCCCGGTTTCGTTCTTCACCGCCTTCGGATTGAAGAAGCCCACCTGCTCGAGGCTCTTGCCACCCTGGCGCTTGCGGCTGTCCGTCACCACCACGTGATAGAACGGCGTGTTGGTGGTCCCGCGGCGCGTCAGTCGAATTGTCACCATGTCTCTGAACCTTCGATGTCCTGCGGCCCCGGGTGGAAACACCCCACCCGGCCGGCCAAAAAAGAGCGCGGATTCTACGCAAATCAGGGGGTTGGGGGAAGGGTTAAGAGGTGCCGGGTGAGGAAAGTGGGGATTGCGGGCAAGTGGCTGTTTCGCCTGCAATCCCCACTTTCCTC
>DASTHJ010000094.1:0-9972 GCA_035718265.1 Steroidobacteraceae bacterium
TTCATCATCGACGAGCAGAGCTATGCCGGGGGCGGCATGGCGATTTCCGCCGATGGCACGCGCATCGCCTACCTCAATGATCGCGGGCTGGTGGTGCGCTCGCGCGACCGTCTGGAGAGCAAGGCGATCGCGCCACTGAACATCGTGCAGGGCACGCCGTTCTTCTCGCCGGACGGCGAGTGGGTGGGCTTCAGGGGTTGGGAGGCGCTCAAGACGGTGCCGTCAGCCGGCGGTCCCGTCCGAACGGTGGCAGAGCGACACGTGGCCACGGTGGGGACGTGGTTCGGCGAAGACATCTACTTCGTGGGTGCGGGTGGGCTGTTCCGCGTTTCCGCGCACGGTGGTGCGCCGGTCGCGCTGGCGGCGGCTGCCGAGGGAGAACAATTCGCGTCGGTGCATGTGCTGCCCAATCGACGCGCGATTCTCTTCACCGTCATCCCGACACGCGGCAATGTCTATGGCATGGCCGCCAGTCTGCCGAGCGCGCGCATCGAAGCGCTGGAGCTGGCGACCGGCCGGCGGCACGTGGTGGTGCGCGGCGGTGGACGGCCACGCTACACGCGCACCGGCCATCTGTTGTACGTGAGCGGCGGAACGTTGTTCGCCGTTCCGTTCGATACCAGTCAGCTGCGCACGCGCGGCGCGGCCGTACCGGTGATCGTCACCGAAGGGCTGCTGGATTACGACGTGTCCGCCGAAGGCACACTGGTTTATCAATCCGCGTTGCCGGACGGCAAACGGCAAATGACGTGGGTCGACCGGCAGGGCCACGCCACTTCGCTCGATGCACCGCTCATGAGCTACGTGTATCCGCGCATCTCGCCCGACGGCAAGCGTGTGGCCATCGACGTGATCGACCCGCCGAATCGCGACATCTACATGTGGGATCTCGGCCGTCACACGCTCGAACGCTTCACCAAGGATCCCACCGGCAATCCGATCGTCACCTGGAGTCCGGATGGCACGCACCTCACCTTCGGCGGTGAGAGCAGCGGTGTCTCGAACGCGTATCGCCAGGCCGCCGACGGCAGCGGCGAGCCCGAGCGTCTGCTTCCCAGCGATTCGCTGCAGATGCCCATCAGCTACACACCGGACGGGCGGTTGCTGGTCTCGATGGACGTGAAGGGCCACCAGCGCGACATCTACCTGATGACGCTCGACGGGCAGCGCAAGAGCGAGCCGCTGATCCAGGGACCCGCGAATGAACTCTGGGCGGAGGTCTCGCCGGACGGCCGCTGGCTGGTGTACGACTCGGACGAGTCCGGCCAGTTCGAGGTGTACGTGCGGCCGTTTCCGAACACCTATGGCGGCAGCCGCTGGCAGGTGTCGGCCGCGGGCGGGCGGCAGCCGGTCTGGTCGCGCGATGGCCGCGAGCTGTTCTATCGTGATTTCAGCGGGGCGATGATGTCCGTCCCCCTGGCGGCCGGACCGAGCTTC
This sequence comes from Steroidobacteraceae bacterium, assembly GCA_035718265.1. Lineage (GTDB taxonomy): Bacteria > Pseudomonadota > Gammaproteobacteria > Steroidobacterales > Steroidobacteraceae > CADEED01. The sequence goes on from DASTHJ010000094.1 coordinate 1,438, forward strand.
TCGCCCGGCCGTCCGGTGAAGCTGTTCGAAGGAACCGGCTTCATCGGCTCGGGTTCGCAAGGCGGCGGCCGTACCTACGATGTCTCGTCGGACGGCCGCCGCTTTCTGATGGTTCGCACCACTGACGCGGCGGCCACGCCCTTCGTCGTCGTGCTGAACTGGTTCGAGGAGCTCGCGCGCCTCGCCCCGATCCACTAGTTAGCCGTTACTCCGGCGCCTTGTGGCTCAGATACACCTGCCCATCCGCGCCGTAGTAGAGGCGCTGCTGGTCCCATGAGATCGAAGGCCGGCTCTCGGCCGACCCCGCGGTCGGGAACTGCAGCTCCACGCTCAAGTTGCGCGGCGTGGACCATTCGTCCGCCGTCGTGGCGCGCGTCGACATGAAGATGTCCATGTTGCCGTCGCGATTCGAGGCGAAGACGATGGTGAGTCCGTCGCGGCTGACATTGGGCTGCTGGTCCTCGAAGGTCGAGTTCAGCGCGGCGACCGGCACGCCCGGACCATAGGTGCCGTCGGGCCGCAGCTCGCTGACGAAGATGTCCTGGCTGCCGGTGGGCGTATCGCCATCGCGATTGTCCGAGTAGAAGAGCAGGCTGCCTTCGGTCGTGCCGAGCAGCGAGGGACTGAATTTCGTGCCCTTGGTGTTCGGACCGTCGGGGTAGCACGCCAGGCGTGACGCATCGCCGTGGGCCTGCATCTGCAACGCGGTGCCGTCGGTCGCCACGGTGAACCGCGTCACGAAGAGGTCCGCGCCGGTGAGACCGGGGGTCGCGCCGGGTTCGCCGCACTTGTCCGCCCCATCGCGCGTGGACGCGAACATCAGCCAGTCGTTCTGCGCGGGCATGGGACAGAAATCGTTGGCGCCATCCACGCTCACCGGCGGTCCGAGCTTGGTCCTGAGGTCGTACACGTCGGTGTCCGCGTTGCGGCGCAGGGCCCAGATGTCCAGGCCGTTCGTGTCCGCGGGGCCGGCAGCGGTGTACAGGAACTTGCCGTCGCGCGTTTCGATGGGACAGCCGCCCGGCGCCACCGCGACCGGGGCGCTCCATTCCGGCGGGGGCGGAGTGGGTGTCGGGGTCGGGGTGGGCGCCGGGGCGGGTGCGGGAGCCGGGGACGGTGATGGCGCGGGGGCCGGAGAACTGTCGTTGTCGTGCCCGCAGCCGCTCAGCAGACCCGCCGTCAACATGGCCGCGAAACTGGTCTTGAGAATATTGTTCATTGTTTGCCTCACCTTGGGACTGTTTTGAAGGGGGTGTTGAAGCGGATGCTGGCACCCGGCATAAGATCAGTCGGGGCGAAACCGGGGCCGAAACGGGGCGGAAACAAGGCGAGGCATGAGGCGTTTCGGCAAGTTCGAATTCGATCCGGTGACGCGCCGGGTCAGGCGCGAAGGCGAGGAAATCCACCTCACGCCCAAGGCATTCGAACTGCTCGCCGCGCTGCTCGATGCCTCACCCCGGGTGGTCTCGAAGCGTGAACTGCATGCGCGGCTCTGGCCCGGTGGCGTCGTGGCGGATGCCACGCTGGTGGCGCTGGTCAAGCAGCTGCGCGCGGCGCTCGACGATCGCGATCGCGCCGCGCCGTTGATCCGCACGGTGCACCGGGTGGGCTACGCACTGGACCTCCCGTCGACACGTCGCGAGCGGGCAGTGCCTTTCGTGGCGGCGAGCTGGCTCACGCTCGGACAACGACGCATGCCGCTCGCGACCGGTGAGAACATCGTCGGCCGCGACGAGGCCGCGAGCATCCGACTCGACGATCCGATGGTCTCGCGCCGGCATGCACGCATCGTGGTGAGTGCCGCGGGCGCGGTCATCGAGGACCTCGGCAGCAAGAATGGAACCTTCATCGATGGCCGGCCGATTGCCGCCGGCCCGACGCCACTGCGCGACGGCATCCGGCTCGCCTTCGGCACCGTGCTCGCCATCTACGGCGAATCCGGCAATGGCATGCCCACTCTCACGCACGCGGGTCCGGTCGATCGATAGAGGCTGCAGTAGCTAGGGCACGCCCGTACCACGCCGGGACCGATACGAAAAGCGAACTTCCACCCTGGTGATTCTGGTATGCCGGCCGTCGCGGTCCGCCGTCTAGAATGTACGCGACGCATACGATCCACCGTACACGATCCGGCGAAGGGGGTTTCATGGTCGATTCGACAAGGCGCACGGGGCTCACCCGGCGCGAGGCGCTGATTCTTTCCTCGACCGCAGGCCTTGGTGTGGCGGCGAACGTCGCCGCTGCCTCGGACAGCGTCAAGACGGCGGCTCACCAGGACCCGGGAAACGTGACGACGCCGCGCTCTGCGATCGCGAAGACGCAGTACGGCAAGGTACGGGGCTTTGTCGACGGCGGCGTGTTCACGTTCAAGGGCATTCCGTACGGCCAGACCACGGCGGGCGAGAACCGCTGGCTGCCTGCCAAGGCGCCGACTCCCTGGAAGGATGAATACCCCGCGCTGGTCTACGGTGCGAACTGCCCGCAGAACACTCACCCCTGGACCGCCATCGAGCAGACCTTCCTGTTCGACTGGGACGACGGCTGGATGAGCGAGGACATGCTCAAGCTCAACATCTGGACCTCGGGCCTCACGGGCAAGCGGCCCGTGATGGTCTATTTCCACGGTGGTGGCTACAGCTTCGGCTCCTCGTACGAATTGCCGTCGCACGAAGGTGCGCAGATGGCGCGACACCACGACGTGGTGCAGGTGTCGGTCAATCACCGCCTCAACATCCTCGGCTTCTTCGACGCGGCGGAGATCGGTGGTTCGGCGTACGAGGATTCGGCCAATGTCGGCATGACGGACCTGGTCGCGGCTCTGCGCTGGATCCACGAGAACATCGCCAATTTCGGCGGCGATCCGGATCGCGTCATGATCTACGGCCAGTCGGGCGGCGGATCGAAAGTGACCACGCTCATGGGCATGCCGTCCGCGGCAGGTCTGTTCCATCGCGCGGCGGCGCAGTCCGGCGGCGGCGGAAACATTCCGAGCCGGGAGCAGCAACGTGAGCTGGCCCGCCAGACGATGAAAGAGCTCGGGCTGGCGGCGGATGACATCGGCGCGCTGCAGAAGATGGAGTGGTCGAAGCTGTTCGCGGCGGGCAATGCGGCGGCGGCCAAGATCAATCCGCCGGGACCGCGAATGGGGCCGGGCGCGCCGGGCACGCCGCGCGTGGGCTGGTCGCCGTGCGTCGATGGCAAGATCGTCAACATGCGCTCGTTCTTCGACGCCGCGCCGACCGTGTCGAAGGATGTGCCGATGCTGATCGGCTCGGTGAGCGAAGAAGGCAACCAGATGTCGCGCAAGCCCACCGAGGAAGAGTGGCGCGCGAATCTCACCGAGGCTTATGGAGCCGACAAGGCGGGCGCCATCGTCACGGCCCTCAAGAAGGCCTATCCACAGAAGAAGATCCAGACGCTGTCGTACATCTGCAGCGGATTGCCGGGGCTCAACGGACTTTCCATTCGCAACAACGTGGTGAAGATGGCGGGATTCAAGCACGCGCTCAACGCCGCACCGGCGTACACGTACTACTTCACGTGGCAGACGGCGATGCTGGATGGCGTGCCGGGTGCGTGGCACACCGCCGAGCTTCAATTCTGCTTCGACAACACCAAGCGCTGCGAACAGGGCACGGGCAACACGCCCGAGGCGCAGGCGCTCGCGAAGAAGATGGCCTCATCGTGGGCCAGGTTCGCTGCCACCGGCAATCCCAGCATTCCCGGACTCACCTGGCAGCCCACCGATCCGAAAACCAATCGCACGATGGTCTGGGACAACCAGTGTCGGATGGTGGATGATCCCGAAGGGGAGGCGCGCAAGATCCTGCTCGCCTAGACCGGAGGGGCAATGAAGGGGAAGTGCAAATCGCGCGTGGCGATCGCGTCGTCCACGCTGTGCGCAGTCTTGCTGGCGTCCTGCGGAGGTGGGGGTGGCGGGGGTGGATCGCCCGGTCCGTCACCCTCACCATCTCCAGCACCGTCACCCACGCCCGATCCGGCCAGCGCGCCCGCCATGAAGACGGTGTTCGCGAGCGACTACCTCGTGGGCGCGGCGATTCCGCCGAATTTCACCACCGGCACCGAGGCCACCGTGCTGCTCAAGCACATGAGCAGCCTCACGCCCGAGAACGCGACGAAGCCGGACACCATCCAGCCGAGCCTCGCCGGATCACCGTCGGAGCCGGGCCCGATGAACTTCGCGCCGGCGGACACCATCGTGGCGTTCGCCCAGGCCAACAACATCAAGGTGCGTGGTCACACATTGCTCTGGCACGTCACCGCACCGGACTGGTTCTTCAAGGGATGCGGTTCGGATCCGGCCGGTTGCCTGCCGAACGTGCGCGTGCGCCTGCACGACTACATTCACAACGTCATGGTGCACTTCGGCGACAAGCTGTACGCCTGGGACGTGGTCAACGAAGTGGTCGCTCCCAATCCGGACTCGGCAACGCCGTACCGGACCGATAGTGTCTGGTATCGCACCTATCTCAATGCGAAGAACGCCGGCGCCAACGTGGAGCCGTGGGACTACATCGAGGACGCGTTCCGCTATGCGGACGAGGCGCGCACGTTCCTGGGCCTGACGAGCGCCGACCTCAAGCTCGTGATCAACGAGTTCAATACCGAGATCCCGGGCAAACGCGCGCACCTGATTTACATCATCAACGACTTGCGCAACAAGGGCGTGCCGCTCGATGCAGTCGGGCACCAGATGCACCTGCGCATCGACGCAAATGTCTCGGAGGTCACGGCGGCGCTCGTTGCCATCGAGAATATCGGTGGTCTCGAGAATCAGGTCACCGAGCTCGATATCAACGTGTACGACGATCCGGCATCCTGCGCCACCAACAACGCCACGTGCCTGCCCAACTACGGCAGCCCGCCGCCGCAGTCGATGCTGTCGCGACAGGCGCGACTGTATCGCTCGCTGTACGCCGCGTTCAAAAGGCCGAGCGTCCAGTCCGTGACCACCTGGGGCCTGCACGACGGCTGGAGCTGGTACAACCAGCTGCCCGGCGCGCGTGCCAACTACCCGCTGTTGTTCGACGCCGACGTGCGGCCCAAGTGGGCCTTCTGGGCGGTAGTGGATCCGAGTCTTTCGATTCCGTAGGCGAGGCCATCGCCGGTCACTCGCGGCACCCGACGGGAAACCGGCGGGGGCATCGCGCGCGCCGTCTTCCATTCCGGTAGACGGGCGATGGGTCCCGGTGCAGCATCGGGCGCGCACCGAGGTAACCCCATGAAATGCCTATCCGTGTCCTTACTGCTGGCCATGATGTCCGTCGCATTGCAGGCGGCGACACCAGCGGCGGCCGCCCCCGGCAACGACCCTGCGGTTCACAAGCCCATCAAGGTGTCGAAGATCATTCTCGTCGGAGATTCCACCGTGGCCGTGCAGGGCGGCTGGGGTCCGAGCTTCTGCGCGGAACATGTCACCTCGTCCGCGGCCTGCGTGAACCTCGCGCGCGGCGGCCGCAGCACCAGCAGCTACATCGCCGAAGGCTCGTGGCAGATCGCGCTCGCGGAAGCGCGCGTGCCGGGCTACACAAACATCTGGGTGCTCATCCAGTTCGGGCACAACGACCAGCCCGGCAAGCCCGGCCGTTCGACGGATCTGAAAAGCGAATTCCCCGCGAATCTCGAACGCTACGTGCGCGAGGCACGCGCCGCGGGGGCGCAGCCGGTGCTGGTGTCTTCGCTGACGCGCCGCATGTTCAAGAAGGGCGAATTGCTGAACACACTTCGACCCTGGGCCGAGGCCACGGCGGCCGTGGCCGCGAAGCTCGACGTGCCCTTCATCGACCTGAATCTCGCGAGCTCGCGCGCGGTGGCGGAGATGGGCGCGGCGGAGGCGGCGAAGTTCGCGCCGCGCCGGCCTGCGGATGACGTGCTGGCGGCTGCGAAAGCCGGCACGACCATCGCTGCGAAGACGGCCGACGAGGTGCAAGACCAGCCCGCGATGCCGGCCGTGCCGGGGATGGCGCAGCCGAAGCTGTCGTTCGACTACACGCACCTGGGACGCGAGGGCGCGGACTCCTTCGCGGCGATGATGGCGCGTGAGCTGGCGGAAACACTTCCAGAGATGCGCCCGTTGCTGATTCCCTGAGGCGCGCCGCGCGCCGCTCCGTCGCGCGCGGAGTAAGGGTCACTCCAATTGCAGGCGCTTTTTACCTGGGGACGACGTCGCCGCGGCTTCCTGTCATCCGCGGCGAATTCAGGAATGCCGGGCCGCCCATCGGGAACGATGCAATGGGCTGAGCGCGACGGCCAAGGCCCCGCCCTAGCATTCCCGCCGGGTAATCCATCCGACAGGGAGTCGTCATGAAACTGGTTGCGATTGCCGGGGCCGCATTGGCCGGCTCGATGCTGTCTATCGCCCACGTGGCGGCACATCCCGCCTATATAGAAGAGTCCGCGGCGCTGACGCCGCCCGCAAACGGCGTGACTTATTCCCGCTTCGGATTCCAGGCGGCCATGAACGGCGAGTACGCGCTGGTCGTGGCGGAGCGCGCCGACGACGACTTCGATATCCAGAATTTCGATGCGTTGCTGTATCGGCGCGTCAGCGGCAACTGGGTATACCAACGCATCCTCTTCTCGGAAGGCCGCAACTTCGCGACGGACTTCTCCTCTTTCCCGGTCGTCATCGGGATGAAGGGCAATCTCGCGAGCGTCGAGCTTGGTGATCCGGGCATCGCCATCTTCCGCTACAACGGCACGGACTGGGTTCGCATGGGCACGGGGCCCGGCCCATCCGAGGACGTGTCCATCGAGAGCGATCGCATTCTCTACGGCGTAGGCGAGAGCTGGAACGGCGAAGTGCTCGAACCGGACGGCAGTGGCGGCTGGACGTCGACTTTCCTGCCGGGGCAGATCCGTTGCTGCGACGACGAATTCTGGGGCGGCCCCGTCGATCTGCTGGGCGATCGCGCGATTCTCGGCACGCCGAACACCTACGATCTCGAGCCGCAGGAGATTCCCATCTACCAGCGCAACGGCCCCGGCAACTGGCAGCTGCTCTCCAAACTGCAGGTGCCGGCGGGGCAGTTCCGGCTCGGCGCGGAAGTGGCGCTGCACGACGGCAAGGCGATCGTGGCGGCACGCCGCAGCGGACCGTTCGTCTGGAGCAGTTTCTTTGGCGCCGAGCCAGACGATCGTCTGCAGGCGGCGAACTCCTATGCGCGCGATGCGCTGACGGATGAGATCTCCAAGGATGGCGACCTGGTCGCCGTCCAGGCGTTCGATCCCGACCTCGGCACTTCGGTCATCAACCTCTTCCGCCAGGACTCCTCCGGCAAGTACCAGCACGTCGCCGTGCTCAAGGCGCGCAACGGCGCGGGCGTCACCAACTCCTTCGAGATCCAGGGCGATACAGTGGTGGCGGGCAGCGACGGCAAGGCGCTGGTGTTCGAGCTGCCGGCATCCTTGACGGCGCCGCAGTCGCGCCATGAAACCTTCGAGAGCGGCAATGGCGCCCACTGGACGCCGACCGCGGGCTCGCAGTTCCAGGTGGTGCGGCCGACGGCGCTCAACGGCGTCTACCGGCAGTCGAGTACGGCCGGCGATGCGCGCGCGGTGCTCGGCAACACGAGTTGGGTGAACCAGAGCATCGAGGCGGACGTGCGGCCCACGGCCTTCGACGGCAACGATCGCTGGGTCGGGCTCGCAACCCGCTACTCGAGCGACCAGAACTTCTACTATGTGACGCTGCGCAGCTCCGGCACGGTGCAGCTCAAGCGCATGCGCAATGGTGCGTTCACGACGCTCGCGACGGCGCCGCTCACCGTGCAGCTCGATCGCAATTACCGTCTGCGCCTGCAGTCCATCGGCACGCAGCATCGCGTGTACGTGGATGGCCAACCGGTTCTGACCGTGGAGGACACCGGGCCGCAGATCGCGGGCAACGCCGCGATCCTCATGTATCGTGCGCGCGCCGACTACGACAACGTGATCGTGAGTCCGGCGCAGCGCTCGACTCTCTACGCCGATGATTTCACCGGCAGCGAACTGCGCGGCGACTGGAAGTTCACCGGCCCGGGACAATGGGGCGCCGCGAGCAATACCCTGGCGCAGACTTCGGTGGCGGGCGACGCGCGCGCGCTCATCGGTACGCCGGTGGACGACCAGGTGGTTGCGTTGCGCGTGCGACCCACCGCGTTCGCGGCGGGCTCGCCGACGCAGGAGCGCTGGGTCGGCCTGATCGCGCGGTACACCGACGACCGCAACTACTACTACGTGACCTTGCGCAACAGCAACAAGCTGAGCCTGAAGAAAGTGGTGAACGGCGCGATTTTCGAGCTCGGTGCGGTGCCCGCGAGCGTCGCGGTGGGCTCGAGCTACGCGCTACGCCTGGAGGCCACGGGTGCGGACCTGCGCCTGTATCTGAACGGTGCGCTCGTCATCCAGTCCGTGGACTCATCGCACGCGAAAGGGCGCGGTGGCGCGGTCACGTACAAGGCGGCGGCGCAGTTCGACGACTACGACGCGTATCAGCCGTGACGGAACGCGCGGGACGCGCCGGGCAGGGCGTCA
>DASTHJ010000095.1:0-2377 GCA_035718265.1 Steroidobacteraceae bacterium
TCCGCCATCGGCGATACCTGCCACGTCGTGCCGCTGTTGCGCACGCTGCAGGACGCCTGGCCGAAGACGCGCTTCACGTGGGTGATCGGCAAACTCGAAGCGAAATTGATGAGCCTCATTCCGGATGTGGAGCTTATCACCGTCGACAAGGGCGCCGGCCTGTCTGCCTACCGGTGGTTGCGCAACGAGATGAAACGCCGCCGCGGCTTCGATCTGCTGCTGCACCTGCAGCTCTCGATGCGTGCCAGCGCCGCGGCGGCCATGATCCCGGCGCCCGTCAAGCTCGGCTTCGACAAGGCGCGCGCCCGCGAGCTGCAATGGCTGTTCACCAATGCGCGCGTCGCGCCGCGGCGGCGCGAGCACGTGCTCGACAGCTTCATGGGATTCGCGGATGCGCTGGGCATCGCGCACCGGCGCCTGCGCTGGGACATCCCGCTGCCGGCGAACGCGCTCGCCTACGCCGAGCAATTGATTCCCGACGCGCAACCCACGCTGCTGATCAGCGCCTGCTCGAGCCACCGCCTGCGCAACTGGCTGCCGGAACGTTACGCCGCCGTGGCCGATCACGCCGTCGAGAGGCACGGCATGCGCGTGATCCTGTGCGGCGGCCCGAGCGACGTGGAGCGCGAGATGGCGGCGGCCATCGTGCGGCACGCGCGCGTACCGCTCGTGAACCAGGTCGCGAAGGACACCCTGCCGCAGCTGCTGGCGCTGCTGGCGCGCAGCACTGCGCTGCTGACGCCGGACTCGGGCCCGGCGCACATGGCGACCATGGTGGACACCCCGGTGATCGGCCTGTACGCCGCCACCAACCCGGAACGCAGCGGTCCGTATCTCTCGCGCCGCTGGTGCATCAACTCGTACGATTCGGCCGCGCGCCAGTTCCTGGGCCGACCCGCGCACGAGCTGCCGTGGACCACGAAGATCGAGAAGCCCGGCGTCATGGAGCTGATCGCAGTGCCCGCGGTCACCGCCCTGCTGGACGAACTGTTAGCCTTGAGCCCCCAAGAGAGGCTGTCATGAAAGATATCCTGGTGCCGATCTCGCCGGGCGAGCTGCTCGACAAGATCACCATCCTGCGCATCAAGGCTGCGCGCATGCGGGACGCCGACAAGGTCGCGAACGTACAGCGCGAGCTCGGGCTGCTGGAGAAGACCTGGAAGGAATCCGGCGCGGCGAGCGTCGATCTCGGCACGGCCGAGGCCGACCTGACGCGTGTCAACGAGAAGCTCTGGGTCATCGAGGACGAGATCCGCGACGAGGAGCGCGCCAAGCGCTTCGAACACAAGTTCATCGAGCTGGCGCGCGCCGTGTACTTCACCAACGACGAGCGCGCGGCCATCAAGAAGCGCGTCAATACCCTGCTCGGCTCGAGCATCGTCGAAGAAAAGTCCTACCAGCAGTACTAGCGGTGCCGCGAAAGGAAGTCGTGAAGTCTGCAGCATTCAGCCGGCGTGACGCGCTGGGCTTCGGCGCGGCCGCCGCGCTGTCCGCCGCGCTGCGCCCAGGATTCGCGCGTGCCGCATCCGCCACGGCCGAATTCGCGTCGATGACGGCGGACGCCAGGCCCATCGGCCGCGACGAATACCTGCTGCGAATCGACAAGGCCCGGCGACTCATGGCGCGAAACGGCATCGGCGCGCTGCTGATCGAACCGGGCGCCTCGATGATTTACTTCACCGGCGTGCACTGGTGGCGCAGCGAGCGCCTGACCGTCATCGTCCTGCCACGTGAAGGCGAGCTCGCCGTCGTCACGCCGCACTTCGAGGCGCCCTCGGTCGGCGAGACGCTCGCCGTGCCGGCCGAGCTGCGCGTCTGGCAGGAAGACGAGGACCCGCTCGTCACGGTGGCCGGCGTGTTGCGCGACCGCAAGGTGCGCGACCCGGTGGGCATCGAGGAGACGATGCGCTACTTCGCCATCGACGGACTGATGCGCGCGATGCCGGACGTGCAGATCATGAGCGGCGCGGCCATCGTGCGCGGCTGCCGCATGGTGAAGTCGCCGAACGAACTGGCTCTGATGCAGAAGGCGAACGACGTCACCATGGCCGCCTACCGCCATGTCGTGCCGCGCGTCGAGAAGGGCATGAAGCCGCACGACATCGGCGCGCTGATGAAGGCCGCGCACGAAGGCTTCGGCGCCGAACACGAATTCGCGCTGATCCTGCTCGGCGAAGCCAGCGCCTATCCGCACGGCTCGGGCAAGCCACAGGCCGTGAAGGCAGGCGAAGTCGTGCTCATGGACTGCGGCTGCAACGTGCACGGCTACCAGTCCGACATCTCGCGCACATTCGTGTTCGGCGAGCCGGGCGCCGAGCATCGCAAGGTCTGGAAGCAGGTGCGCCAGGGTCAGCAGATTGCCTTCGAGACCGCGCGC
>DASTHJ010000096.1:0-2440 GCA_035718265.1 Steroidobacteraceae bacterium
GCAGCTGCACACCGCCAGCTCCAGGCACCTGGTGCACATGACCATGCAAACGCTGCTCGAGCGTCTCGATCCGGCGGAGTTCGCACGCGTCCATCGCTCGATCATCGTCAACGTCCGCCGCGTGTCGCAGGTCGCGTCGGCCGAGCAGGGCGATTACGTGCTGACGCTGGACGACGGCACCAGCGTGCGCTCCAGCCGCACGTACGGCGACACCATCAAGAAGTGGCTGTCGAATCGTCCGTAGCACGACGACTGCGCCTCGCCGGCACGATTGCGCAATCTTCGCGTTCAGGGCAGTGTCCGGAACTCGCAAACACCAGGGATGGCGACACGGCCGCCCAAGGGGGATGTGCATTGCGCCGGATGACACTGGCAGTTCTCGCGGCCTGCGCCGCACTCGCGTGCCCGCGCGCCGAAGCCTGGAGCGGGCTCGGGCACCAGCTCGTCGGCGAGCTGGCGCAAAGACTGCTGACGCCGGCGGCGGAAGCGCAGGTCAGTCAACTGCTTCAGGGCGAGCCGCAGCCGACGCTCGGCGGCGTGGCGTCATGGGCTGACTGGCTGCGCACCACGGACCCCGAGCGCTTCAAGGCGACCGCACGCTGGCACTACGTGAACATCGCGCCGGGGACCTGCCGCTACCGCGCGCGCCGCGATTGTCCGGATGGCGCCTGCGTGGTCGGTGCGATCGAAGCCCAGCAGCGTCTGCTCGTCGACGCTTCGCAGCCGCTCGACGTGCGGCGCGACGCGCTCAAGTTCATCGTGCACTTCGTCGGCGACGTGCATCAGCCGCTGCATTCGAGCAACCACAGCGACCAGGGCGCGAACCAGTTCGCGATCCGCCTGCGTACCGACATCCCGCCCGAGGAATACGCGCGCGATCGCTACCACGACGGCGTCATGGATACGAACCTGCACGCGGTCTGGGATTACTACGTGCTGGCGTCCGCCGGTCTCAACCCATCCGCGTACGCCGAGCGGCTTGCCGCCGCGCTGCGCCCCGCCGCGCGGCGCCAGCGTTCAGCGGCGTCGTGGGCGGCGGAGTCCTGCAAGAGTGTCCGCGGCCTGTATCCCGCGAGCCATGAACTGGATGGCAGCTATCTCGCGGCGATGCGTCCGCTGGCCGAACGGCGCATCGTCGCGGCGGCCGAGCGGCTCGCGGGACTGCTCAACGCGGCGTTCCCCGCCGCTGATTCCAGCTCGAATCGCCCGTAGCCGCGCGTCAACGCGACGCGCTGAACTGCCAGGCCGGATCGCGGCACAGCCCGCAGTCCTTGCCCACGAAGGTCTGCGCCGCGCGCCGGTCGCCGCGCAGCTGCCAGTCGAGCCAGTCCACGACCACCGCCGCGGCCTTGCCGCCATTCGGCTGCCAGTAGGTGCCGCCGTGGCCGACGCCGAGGAGATTGCCGAGATACGCCGGCACGTGCGTGAGGCGACGGAAGTCGTCCATGCCGTTGGCATAGGCGATATCGGTCTCGCCGCCGAGGATGTACAGCGTCGGCGAGTGGATCTTGTCGAGCAACGCCTTCGAGACGTCGATGCCCGAGATTCCCTGTTTGTCGTCGTTGAAGATGCCGCTGTTCATCACGATGAGCGTCTTCACGCGCGGATCGCCGGCGATCTGCAGCGCCTGCAAGCCGCCGCAGCTGAATCCCGAGATGGCGACGGCCTTGGGATCGACCCGGCGATAATAAGGGCTGGCGGGATCCTGGTTCTGCGCGAGCGCCCAGTCGAGCGCGGACAACAGATCGGCGGAGGTCGTCGGCGGCTTCGGCAGCTTGCCGGGCTCGCTCGCCACGGCAGGCTCGGGCTGCGACGCCGGCGCATGAGCACCCGGCCCGTTGAGGATCCTGCCCGGGGCGATCGCCAGATAGCCATGCGAGGCGATCTCGAGCAGATGCAGGCGCGAGCTCGCGCCGTCGTTCGAGCACGCGCCGTTGCCGAAGATGTAGAGGCCGAGCTTGCGCTTGCCGAGCCCGCCGAGATCCGCGGGCCGATAGATCACGTGATCCGGCAGCGACGGTTCTTCCTCCTTGAGCGACGGGAACTGGCCGGTGCCACGCGTGTCCGGGATGGCGTCCAGCCGGACGCGCTGGGCGGCCGCCGCGTTGGCGCGCTCATCCGCGGTCGTGACGACCGGTAGTTCGATCATCGAGGCCGCAGCGGTGCGATGCAGCACCGTCACCACCGGCGCGGGCTGCACCTTCGGCGTGGAGCGCGGATCGGCGAACTGCAGCGTCAGGCGGATGCGATGGCCGGCCTTGAAGATGTACGACGTGGGCAGGAACTCGAACTCGGCCTCGACGGGCACGCCGGGTTTCAGTGGTTGCACCGAGGCGGCGGTGAAGGGATGCCAGGGCAGGCCCATGGTGTCGTAGGGGGCCGCAGCGGTGGCACGCAGCGAGGCGCGCAACTTGCCTTCGATGCCGACGTAGGTGTGCGT
>DASTHJ010000097.1:0-7906 GCA_035718265.1 Steroidobacteraceae bacterium
TCGACCGGCCTGTCGGAAGAAGGTGGCGGCGACGAGAACAAGATTTCCGTGACCTGGGGTCATGGCGATCTCGAGAGCGAAGGCTACAACTTCTACGTCAGCGGCGAATACCAGAAGCAGGACGCGCTGTTCGCGCGTGACCGCGGCTATCCGTTCAACACGCAGGACTGGAGCCGCATCTGCAACTCCAGCGGCAGCTGCATGGCCAACCTGAACTGGAATGGCGTGACCGCCGAGGACGGAAGCTGGAACGGCTTCTTCTCGGTTCCGGGTGTCGCCTACGTTCGTCGCGCGGACGGCCTGGTGCTCGACGGCACCGGATCGGTCACGGGTGGTCTTGCCGAACGTGACACGAACGGCGATCTGGTCCTGGACGACGAAGGGAACATCATTCCGGTGCCGCAGCGCTGGCAGATGCTGAACGGCGCGGCCGGATGCCGCCAGTGGGCGCCGGTGACGTTGACCGCCGACCAGGCGGGAGCCACGCAGCCTTTCGACGCCTGCGAAGTGAATCAGCAGGCCGCATTCATCATGCTGCAGCCGGAAATCACGCGTAAGGGCATATCGACGCGCTTCACCGCCAATATCGGTGAGGACTCGCAGTTCTACGCGATGGCAAACTTCTACAACACCGACACCTTCGCGTCGTTCACGCCCATCGGCTTCAACGGTCTGCCGACCGTTCCGCGCCCGCCGGGCATGCAGAACTACAACATCATCCTGCCGGTGTACACCTGCTCGACCGGCATCGGCACACTTGATGGCCAGAACACCGGTTGCGACGAGACCAACGGCACGCTGAATCCGTACAACCCGTTCGCGTCCGAGGGCTTGCTCGCGCAGGCTTCGTTCCGTTCGCCCTATGGCCGCACCGAGGAGACCAACTCGCGCACGTTCCGCGGCGTGGTCGGTCTCGAGGGCGCCTTCGGCGATGGCTGGCGCTACGCGGCGGACCTGACGGCGTCCGAGGTGGGACTGGACCGCACCGAGGGCAACTACTACATCCCGCAGCGAATCATGGATGTGGTGGCCCGCGGCACGTTCAATTTCAACGACCCCACGGAGACCCCGCAGGAAGTCTGGGACTACATCTCGCCGATGTCCGAGCACCATCACACCTCGCGCCTGTGGCAGGTGCAGGGCACGATCAGCAAGGAAATCGTCGACCTGCCTGGCGGCTCGCTGCAGGCGGCCGTCGGTGTGTCGTATCGCGAGGAGGCGCTCACGCAGGTCAGCGCCAACCCGGCGAACGATTCCGCGCCGTACACCCGCTACTACTCGATCAACGCGGTAGGCGCCTCGGGTGAGCGCGACGTCAAGTCGGGCTTCTTCGAAATCAGCGCACCCGTGCTGGAGCAGTTGGAGTTCCTCGCGTCCGGCCGGTACGACAAGTACTCGTCGGGCCAGTCGAACTTCTCGCCGAAGATGGGCTTCAAGTTCACCCCGATCGAGCAGATCGCGGTGCGCGGCACGTGGTCGGAAGGATTCCGCATCCCGAGCTTCAACGAAGCCTTCGGTCTGCCGACCACCGGCTACGTGAACGCACAGGTGAACTGCGCCGCCGCGGGCGACTTCTGCGCGCAGCACGGCAACAACGCCTATGCCACGGGACCGTACAGCGTGGGTCTGACCAGCGTCGGCAACCCGTCGCTGGACCCCGAGGAGTCCACGTCGTACACCGCGGGCCTGGTGATCGAGCCGATGAGCAACCTCAGCCTCACGGTCGATTACTGGAACATCAATGTGGACAACCTGATCAAGGGCGTCACCGCCAGTACCACGATGATCAACCAGTGGTACACCACTGGTGGTGATCCCGGGATCCCGGGCATCGTGATGCTGCCCGGCAACCCCGATCCGGCGAACCCCGGCGCGTTGCCGCAGCTCGGCTTCATCCAGGCTTCGTTCGCGAACCTGGAGAGCCAGAAGGCCAGCGGTATCGACTTCGGTGCCAACCTGAGCCTGCCGATCGGCGACAACCTGACCTGGCGCAGCGCGCTCGACGCTTCGTACATGATGAAGTTCGAGCAGATCAAGGAAGATGGCACGGTGCTCCGTTATGACGGCACGCTGAGCCCCTGCGACGTGACGTCCTGCTCGGGCACGCCGAAGTGGCGCGGCACGTGGCAGAACACGTTCCAGTTCGGCCCGACCTCGGTGTCGCTGACCGCGTACTACACGAGCGGTTACGACACGGCCTCGATCGACTACGACGGCATCAAGGGTGATTGCACGTTCAACGTCGAGAATGCCGTGTCCACCGCCGCGTACCTCGATGGTTCGCCGGTCAACTGCAAGCAGAAGGCCCAGTGGAACGCGGACCTGACCGCGCGCCACACCTTCAACGACAAGTACACGGTGTACGCCGAAGTGCTGAACTTCCTCGACATCGAGCCGGAGTTCGACCCGTCGGCCGCCTATGCCTTGTTCGGCTTCAACCCCGCCTGGGGTGGTCCGAACATCATGGGCCGCTACTACCGTGTCGGCGTGAAGCTGGACTTCTAACTACCAACGAGAAAAGTGTCGATGACACTCGGGGCGGTCCGCAAGGACCGCCCCTTTTTGTTTTCCGACCGCGCCGCCGAGTGTCTGCTGACGGAGCGCGGACGCCGCGCCTGTGGGACTCCTGCGCCAGTTCCTGTCCCGGCGCGTGGTCGCGGCGCAACGCGCGCCGCGTACACACTTCACCGCAGCCCGCAAGTTCCCGTCGCCACTTGGTTTTTCCCCGTCCGCTGCAGCGTACGTGAGGTTCGCCGCAGTGTTGTGCGGCGCGCGCTGCCGGATTTAGGCTGAATCCAGGATCAGATCCGGAACACGAAAAGCCCGAGGCCGGCAGCTCCCGTCCGTGGAGCGGGGACACAGATCCCGAGCGTGCTTCCGACCGGTCCCCGGCCTCCACAGGACGTGGAGCGCCGCGCCTATCTACTCACCAAGCAGGGATCTGTCATGGCCAATCACGTATCAGTTCGGCGGGCCGTCCGACTTGCCCTGCTCGCGGGCCTGACGCCGGCGGTGCTGAGCGCACCGGCGTTCGCCCAGGAGCAGGACACGGCCCAACCGGGGCAAACCCAGTCGATGGAAGAAGTCGTCGTCACCGGCTCGCGCATCCTGGCGCCCAACCTGCAGAGCATCAGTCCGGTCACCGCGATCAGCTCGGAGGACATCACCACGACCGGGAAGGTCCGGGTCGAGGACGTCATCAACCAGCTGCCGCAGGCATTCGCGGCGCAGGGCGCGAGCATCGCCAATGCCTCGACCGGCACGGCCACGGTCGATCTGCGCGGCCTGGGATCGCAGCGCACGCTGGTGCTGGTCAACGGGCGGCGGCTCATGCCGGGAAATCCGGACGGCGCCAGCGCCGCGGACCTCAACCAGATTCCGATGTCGCTCGTGAAGCGCGTCGACGTGCTCACGGGCGGTGCGTCCTCGGTATACGGCGCGGATGCGGTGGCCGGCGTCGTCAACTTCGTCATGGACACCGACTTCGAAGGCGTGCGCATCGACAGCAACTACAGTTTCTACAACCACAAGAACGACAACCGCCGCATCCAGGACGTGGTGAACGAGCAGGGCTTCGAGCTGCCCAAGGACAACGTGAGGGTGGGCTATTCGCGCGACTTCTCGTTCGCGCTCGGCGTCGGCACCCCCGAGGGACGCGGACACGCGACCTTCTACGCGACCTACCGGAAGGTGGACCCGGTGCTGCAGTCCAATTTCGACTACAGCGCCTGCACGCTGAACCTGGCGGTCGACGCGGACAACTTCGCCTGCGGCGGATCGCAGACCACGAACCCGGCCGCGTTCTACATCCTGAATCCGCCGGGCACCGCCGCGGGCACGCCGGATCCGAATCCGGCGGAGTGTCCGGCGCTCAGCGGTTGCACGTTCGACGCCAATGGCGTGCTGCGGCCGTTCGGCGCCGGCGACGAGTACAACTACGGGCCCGTGAACTACTACCAGCGGCCCGACGAGCGCTACACGGCCGGCGTGTTCGCCAACTTCAAGGTCAGCGACCGCGTCGAGGTGTACGGCGAGCTCATGTACATGGACGACCGCTCGGTGGCGCAGATCGCACCGTCCGGATCCTTCTTCGGGCAGTACAACGTCAACTGCGACAATCCGTTCTGGTCCGATTCCATGCGCCAGCAGTTCTGCGGCGCCTTCGGCCTCGGGCCGGAGGATTTCGGCACGGTCCAGGTGGGACGGCGCAACACCGAGGGCGGCGGGCGGCAGGATGACATCGGCCACGATTCGTACCGGGTCGTCGCGGGCCTGCGCGGCGACATCAACGACGTGCTGAGTTTCGATTTCTACGTGCAGCAGGGCGAGACCAAGCGCAACAGCACCTACCTGAACGATTTCTCGATCCGGCGCACCGGCCTCGCGCTGAACGCCCGCACCAACGACCAGGGTGAAATCGTCTGCATGGTCAATTCCGACGCGGACCCGGCCAACGACGATCCGAACTGCGTGCCGTGGAACATCTGGCAGGCCGACGGCGTGAATCCCGATGCGCTCGCCTACCTGCAGACGCCCGGCTTCCAGCGCGCCACCGCGCGCCAGGAAATCGCGCACGCCGACATCACGGCGGATTTCGGCGATGCGGTCCGGGTACCGACCGCCGACAGCGGCCTGGTCGTGAACGTCGGCGCCGAGTATCGCGACGAGAAGACCGACTTCCAGACCGACCTGGCGTTCTCGAGCGGCGACCTGGCGGGCCAGGGCGGCGCGACGCTGCCGGTTTCCGGCCGCTACGATGTCTCCGAGGCGTTCGTCGAAGCGCGCCTGCCGCTGGTCGAAGGCAAGCCCGGCGCGCAATCGCTGTCCGTGGAGGCGGGCTACCGCTTCTCCGACTACAGCTCGGGCTTCAGCACCGACACGTACAAGGCCGGCATCGACTGGTCGCCCATCGACCTGCTGCGCTTCCGCGGCAGCTACCAGCGCGCGGTGCGCGCGCCGAACGTCGGCGAGCTGTTCTCCTCGCCGACCGTGTTGCTCGACGGCACGCAGGATCCCTGCGCCGGCGCGGCCGCGAGCCTGGAGTTCACCGCCGAGCAATGCGCCCTCACGGGCGTGACGGCGGCGCAATACGGCAACATCGCCGTCAATCCGGCCGGGCAGTACAACGGCCTGCTGGGCGGCAATGCGGAGCTCACGGCCGAGAAGTCGGACACCTTCTCGGCCGGCGTGGTGATCCGGCCGAACCTCGGCGACCTGAGCATCGCGATCGACTACTTCGACATCAGCATCGACCAGACCATCAGCAGCACGCTGGGCGGCAATGCCGACGCGTACATCACCAACTGCCTCAACACCGGGTTGCCGGAGTTCTGCGACCGCATCCACCGCGATTCCACCGGCTCGCTGTGGCGCACGCTGAACGGCTACATCGATGACGTCAGCGCCAACATCGGCGAGCGCGCCACCAGCGGCGTGGACCTGCAGGCCACCTACACGCTGAACATCGCGGACCAGCGTATCGGCTTCAACCTGATCGGTACCTGGCTCGACGAGCTGAGCACCGCGCCGGTGGAGGGTCTGCCGTCCTACGACTGCATGGGCTACTACGGCGGCACCTGCACGGTGCCCGCGCCGGAATGGCGTCATTCATTGCGCACCAGCTGGCGCACGCCGTGGAACGGACTGGACGTGGCGCTGACCTGGCGCTACATCGGTGACTCGACGACCGAACGGCTGAATCCGAGCGACCAGCTGAGCGGCGACGTCAACGAGAACGGCATCGCGAGCCACATTCCCGCGTACAGCTACTTCGACCTGACGGCCAGCATGACCCTGGCCGAGCGGTACACGCTGCGCGTGGGCGCCAACAACCTGTTCGACAAGGAGCCGCCCATCGTGACCTCCGGCGAAGTGAATGACTGCCCGACCGGACCGTGCAACGGCAACACCTGGTCGCAGGTGTACGACGCGCTGGGACGGCAGTTCTTCGCGACACTGACGATCGATTTCTGATGCGGCGGCGGGCGTCCGGGCGGCGGCTCGACCCGCCGCCTGGCACCCGCGGCGCCGCGGACCGGTGCGGGCGCTCAGTGCACCCGCCTGAAACGCGCCGAGTGCCCGCGCTTGTCCGTGATGCGAAACGTGCCGAGGCTGGCGCGTACGACATCGATCTTGTCGCCGACGTCGATCGCCAGCAATCGCTCGTCCTGCTGGCGCCACACCTGCCCGTTGTCCAGGGTGAGCAGCAGCGCGCCCTGGCGATCGCGATGCAGCGCGACGACGCTGCTGGCGCTGACGGGTTGCGGCTGCGCCGCCTCCATGGCCGCGACCACGCGATCGAAGCAGGCGAGGCGTTCCGCATCGGCGCTGATCCTGGCGCAGTCGAGCAGCGCGGCGGATTCCTGCGCGGCGGCGCCAAGCGAGAAACCGAGCAGGGCGGACAGGGCCACCGTTCTCACGATGGCCCGAGGCTAACTCGCGCCGCGTCCGGCGTGGATCGGAATTCCGCGGCCCGCGTCAGTCCAACACGCGCAGGACCACGCGGCGATTCTGCTGACGGCCATCCTCCGTGGCGTTGCTCGCCACGGGCTGCCGTTCGCCGTAGCCGCGCGACGTCAGGGTGTTGGTGACGCCGCCGTCCACGAGATACTCGAGCACGCTGTCGGCGCGGCGCGCGGACAGCTGCAGGTTGTACGCGTCCGAGCCGCGGCTGTCGGTGTGGCCCGCCACTTCGATGCTCAGCTCCGGATAGCGCTTCAGCGTGGAGATGGCGTCCTGCAGCACCGGGATGCTCTCCGGCCGCAGCTCGGCGCTGTTGGTCTCGAAGATCACGCCCTGCAGCACCAGCTCTTCCTTGAACGTGCAGCCCACTGCATCGACGCGATCGCCCCTGGGCGTGTCCGGACACTTGTCCAGGCGGTCGACCACCCCGTCGCCATCGCCGTCGAGCTCGCAACCCTTGTCGTCCACCTTGGCGCCGGCGGGAGTGTTCGGGCACTGGTCGCGGCTGTCGGCGACGCCGTCGCCATCGCCGTCGGGCTCGCATCCGTTGGCGTCCACCTTCGCGCCGGCGGGAGTGCCGGGGCACTTGTCCGCGGCATTCGGCACGCCGTCGCCGTCGTCGTCTAGCGGACAGCCGCTGGCATCCACCGGCGTGCCGGCCGGCGTGCCCGGGCAGTTGTCCAGGTCGTCGTTGACGCCGTCGCCGTCCGTGTCGACCACGCGGCGCGGCATCGTGCCGCCCCAGGCGTACTGGATGCCGAACGAGGCGATGTAGTCGACCGGGTCCTGCACCACCGCGTCGCCGCTGGAGAACGAGCGGCGCGCGCCGAGGTCGCCGCGCAACTGCAGGATGCTGCCGTTGTCGCGCAGCCTGCCGAGATCGACCAGCACGCCGACGCCGTACAGCGCGGCCGGATCGGTGCTGTCGTCGCCCGGCTGCAGGATGCTGCGCACGCGCGCCACGCCCACGCTCAGGAACGGGTTCACGCGGCCTTCGCGATAGAACACGCGCTTCAGCAGCAGCGAATAGCCCTGGATGTCGAGCTCGGCATCGCCCGGCCGGGCGTGCTCCGAGCCGAAGAAACCCAGCTCCAGGTCCCAGGCCGGACTGAGCACGCGGCCCACGGCGAGCGAGGCACCGCCGTCGTCGTCGGCGACCCGCGCATCGTCCAGCCACAGCGCGAACACCTGCGGCGCCACGTACCAGCTGTCGTCCGCGGCTCCTGCCGAGGCGACGTTGCCCGTGAATGCGGCCACGCAGGCCGCGAACACCAGGGTGGCGGTTCTTCTCATGGCTTTCTCCCTAGCTACGATGGCCCGCGAATGCGGGATGCCTGACCCGCTGGCCCGCCCGGATGCCTAGCCGCCGCGCTTCGCCGCCGGCGATCTCCAGCACGGCCTGTGCCGGCGCGTCGCTGCGGATCAGGTCGAGCGAATGCGGAGT
>DASTHJ010000098.1:0-3427 GCA_035718265.1 Steroidobacteraceae bacterium
AGTCGATCGGGTGGATGCGCAGGTGCGCCCAGTGCGGCTGCTTCATCGTGAGCCAGTGCCGGAACGCCTTGACGCGCCACTCGGTCATGAACTGTGGTTCGCGCTTCTTGCGCGAGATGAAGCGCACCACGTCCTCGTCGATTCCGGGCGGCAGCGTGTCGGATTCGATGTCCGTCACGAAGCCGTGCCGGTAACTCCGGGCCAGCAGGTTGTCGATGTTCGGTTCGCTACTCATGTCAGGCAGATACCTTCGGGCGCGCGAACTGGCGGATCTCGCGTTCGATCGGCATGGTGGCCGTGCGCGCGTCGAGTCCGGCGAGCTGCGCGAGGCTGATTTCGCTCAACGAGCGGCGGATGGCGCCGCTCAGTCGCTGCCAGGTGCGGCTGACCGTGCAGCTGTGCTCCAGGCAACATTGGCCGCTGCCGGCGGAACAATCCGTGAGCGCGACTGGTCCTTCCAGCGCGTCCAGGATGGCCGCGGCGCTGATGGCTTCCGGCGAGCGCGCCAGCTGATAGCCGCCGCGCGTGCCGCGCGTGGAAATCACCAGCCCGGCGCGCTGCAACTGCTTCAGCAGCTTGGCGACCGTGGGCGGTGCGATGTGGGTGCGCTCGGCCAGGGTGCCGGCGTTCAGCAGGCGCGAGCGCTCGCTGGCGAGAGTCGCCAGGATGACGGTCGCGTAGTCCGTGAGTTTGCCGATCCGGAGCATGGTGCATGCCTCGCTGGAGGCCCTTTAAAGTGGGACCATTTTAGTACGGATTCAACGCGGCAGAAAGCCGTGGGTGATGCCATTTGCTATCCTTCGCCGCCTTCTAAGCCATTGGACTTCAAGGAATACGCCACTTGAGCGAAGCACACGCTTCCAGGTCGAACGGGTCGCCGGCGCAAGCCGGCGATGCCGTTATTGAGGTCCAGGATGTGCGCTACGCCATCGGTGGCCGCGTGATCTTCGACGGCCTCGACATCACCGCGCGGCGCGGCCGCATCACGGCGTTCATGGGGCCTTCCGGCACGGGCAAGACCACGCTGCTGAGGCTCATCACGGGGCAGGCCTACGCCGAGCGCGGCAGCGTGCGCGTGTTCGGCCGGGAAGTTTCCGGCATGTCGACCGCCGAACTGTTCGCGCTGCGGCAGCGCATGGGCATGCTGTTCCAGAACGGCGCGCTGCTCACCGACCTCGACGTGTACGAGAACGTCGCGTTCCCGTTGCGCGCGCACACGGATCTGCCGGAATCCCTGGTCCGCCAGCTCGTGCTGACCAAATTGCATGCGGTCGGATTGCGCGGCGCCGCGCGACTGATGCCGTCGGAGCTGTCGGGCGGCATGGCCCGGCGCGTTGCCCTGGCGCGGGCCATCGTCATGGACCCGGAAATCCTGATCTACGACGAGCCCTTCGTCGGGCTGGATCCGATTTCCATGGGCGTGATCTGCCGGCTGATCAAGCAGATGAACGAGGCGCTGGGCATCACCAGCATCGTCGTGTCACACGACGTGCAGGAGCTCGCGACCATCGCGCACGACAGCTTCCTGCTGTCCGGCGGCAAGGTGGTCGCCTCGGGTACGCCGGACGAACTGAATCGCAGCGAGATCCCGGAAGTGCGCCAGTTCATGGGCGGGCAGGCCGATGGGCCCGTGGCCTTCCACTATCCGGCGCCGGACTACCGTGCCGAGCTGCTCGACGAGGTGCGCAAATGAACGGCGTGGGTGATTCACTGCCGGTCACGGCAGTGCGCCGCGTCGGTTCCATGACCTTGTTCCTGCTGCAGGTGCTGGCGCGCATCGCGCCGTCGCTCGCGCGTCCCGGACTCATCGTGCGGCAGATCTACAACGCCGGTGCGCGTTCGCTGGTGATCATCATGCTCTCGGGCATGTTCGTCGGCATGGTGCTCGGCTTGCTGGGTTTCGACGTGTTCCAGCGCTTCGGCTCGGAGGACTATGTCGGCGTGCTCGCGGCGCTCGGCAACCTCAAGGTGCTGGGGCCGGTGCTGACGGCGCTGCTGTTCGCCGGACGCGCGGGCACCTCGCTGACCTCGGAGATCGGCCTCATGAAGTCCACCGAGCAGCTCACCGCAATGCAGATGATGGCGGTGGACCCGCTGCGCTACGTGGTCGTGCCGCGGTTCCTCGGCGGCTTCATCGCCATGCCGCTGCTCACCGCGACGTTCACGTTGATCGCGCTGTACGGCGCGCAGCTCATCGGCGTGCAGCAGATGGGCGTCGACGCCGGCGCGTACTGGTCGCAGACACAGAATGCCGTCGACCTCCACGACGTGTGGGAAGGCGTGGTCAAGAGCCTGGTGTTCGGCGTCGCCGTCAGCCTCGTGGCCGTGTACGAGGGCTATCACTCCGATCCCACGCCCGAGGGCGTGGGCCTGGCCACGACGCGCACCGTGGTGATTTCCTCGGTGCTGGTGCTGCTGTTGAACTATCTGCTGACCGCCGCGTTCCTAACTACGAAGTAACTGGTATCGCCATGAAAAACACCCGTTCGCTCGAAATCGGCACCGGCCTGTTCGTCCTGCTGGGCTTCGCGGCGCTGGCCTTCCTGACCACGCAGCTGCCGGGCACCTCGCTGAAGCTCGGCGGTGGGCCGGCCACCTACACCGTGACGGCCAAATTCGACAACATCGGCGACCTCAAGGCCGGCTCCCCCGTGACCATGGCGGGAGTCACCATCGGGCGCGTGGAATCCATCCGCTTCGATCCGAAGGACTACAAGGCGGCCGTCACCCTGAGTATCGAGAAGCAGTACTCGCAGATCCCGGAGGACAGTGACGCCAGCATCCAGACGGCCGGCCTGCTGGGTGGCAAGTACATCGGCATCGGGCCGGGGGGCTCTGAAACCTTCCTGCAGGACGGCAGTCAAATCGAGTTCACGCAGTCGGCCATCGTGCTGGAGAGCCTGGTCAACAAGTTCTTCGCCAACATGGCGAGCAAGGGCGGCGACGAGCAGAAGAGCAACGCGCCGGCCACGGGAGCAGAGGAGCAGTAATGATGCGGATAACCGGTTTCGTTCAGCGCGGGTTCATCGCGCCGCTGATCCTGGCGTCGCTGTTCATGGGCACCGCCGTGGCGGCCACGCCCGCGACCACCGACGGCAAGCCCGCGCCGGCGGCCGTCGACACCAGCGGCCCTTCGCAGCTCATCGAGAGCTCGGCGAACATCCTGCTGTCGGGCATCGACGAGCATCGCGCGGAGTTCCGCAAGGATCCCACCGGCCTGTACGCACTGGTCGAGCAGACGCTGCTGCCTAATTTCGACACGCCGTACGCCGCGCAGCTCGTGCTCGGCCAGCACTGGCGCAATGCCACGCCCGAACAGCGCAAGCGTTTCGTCGAGGCCTTCTACAAGTCGCTGCTCTATACCTACGGCGACGCCATGATCGATTTCACGGCGGATCGGCTCAAGGTGTTCCCGACCAGGGTGTCG
>DASTHJ010000099.1:0-5529 GCA_035718265.1 Steroidobacteraceae bacterium
TGCGTCGCCGCGTATTCCACCCAGCGCTCCGGCTCCAGCAGCGCGTCGTCGATCACCAGGCAGTCGTGGCGCGGACCGATCGCCAGCCGTTCGATCCGCGGGCGTGGATTGAACATGGGCGGGAGGAACATCGGTGCCCGCGGGTTCGCGCCCGACATGTCGCTCAATCGGGCAGCGCCTTGAACCGGATCGCCTCGCCGCCGCCCGGCGCGAGTTGCAGCGTGATCGAATCCGCGGCGTTGACGGTGCGGGTTTCGCGCACGAAGCGGAAGCGCGCGTCGCCGTGCCAGTCGGCGCCGTCGCCGTCGCGGTAGATCTGCGCTTCGTACCTGCGCTTCGGATCGAGGAAGTCGAGCTTCACCTGCAGCGAACGCGCGTTCTCGTCGGTGACGCTGCCGAGGTACCAGTCGTCGCTGTTGCGATCCTTGCGCACGATGGTGGCGTAATCGCCGACCTCGCCGTTCGGCACCAGGGTGCGGTCCCAGTCGGTGGGCACGTCCTTGATGAACTGGAACGCATCGAGGTGCTTCTCGTAGTTCTCCGGCAGGTCCGCCGCCATCTGGATCGGACTGTAGAGCACCACGTACAGCGCCAGCTGCTTGGCGAGCGTGGTCTGGATCTCCATGCCGCCCTTGCCGGTGAGGCTGAGCACGCCGGGGGTGAAATCCATCGGCCCGGACAGCATGCGCGTGAACACCAGGTTGGCCTCGTGCTCGGGCGGGTTCGGCGGAACGCCCCATGCGTTGTATTCCATGCCGCGCGCGCCCTCGCGCGAGACCCAGTTCGGGTAGGTGCGGCGCAGGCCGGTGTCCTTGACCGGCTCGTGCGAATCGATGGCGATGTGCTCCTTCGCCGCTGCCTCCAGCGTGCGCAGGTGCTGGTTCACGTTCCACTGGCCGTCGTGCCATTCGCGGATCACCGGGCCGTCCGGCGTGTCCTGGCGTTCGATTTGCCCGGCGTCGCAGACGTAACCGGTCTTCACCACTTCCTCGCCCATCTCGCGCGCGAACGTGAACGCCTGCGCCATCTGCCTTTCGTAGTGGCTCACCGCGCAGGCGGTCTCGTGGTGGCCGATCAGGTGCACGCCCTTGCCCTTCGCATAGGCCGCGACCCTGGCGATGTCGTAATCGGCGGTCGGCCTGGTGAAGTCGAAGCCCCAGCCGTTGGCGAACCAGTCGCCGTCCCAGCCCGGGTTCCAGCCTTCCACCAGCACTCCGCGGAAACCGTTCGCGGCGGCGAAGTCGATGTAGCGCATCACGTTCGCGGTGGTCGCGCCGTGCTGTGGCCCGGTGCCCCAGGTCTCGATGCCCAGGTGCATGCCCCACCACACGCCGACGTACTTCGAGGGCACGAACCAGCTCACGTCGCCGAGCTTGTTCGGCTCGTTGAGGTTGAGGATCAGGTTGGATTCGTACAGTCCGCCGGCACGGTCGGCGATCTCCAGCGTGCGCCACGGCGTGTGGAACGGCGTGGTGCGCACCACCGCGCCGCCGGCGTTCGGCGCAAGTTGCGCGCGGAAGCCGTTGTCCCAGGTGTGCTGCAGCCACATGCCGGAGTAGTCGACCAGCTCCGCCTCGTGGATCGAGACGTGGGTGCCATCGGCCAGCTTGACGGTCATCGGCGTGTGCGCGACCCCGACCTCGTCGATGGCGGTCTTGCGGTAGAGCTGCTCGTAGCGGTTGAACTCGCCGGCCGGGATCCACCAGGCGGTGCCCGGCTGGGCGAAGTTGAATTCGGTGAATTCGCTGGTGATGTCCATTTCGCCCAGCTTCGGCTGCTTCGGGAACTCGTAGCGGAAGCCGATGCCGTCGTCGTAGACGCGGAACACCACGTCCATCTCGCGCTTGTCGCGCGCGCCCTCGACGAAGCGCGCGCGCAGTTCGTTGTAGTGGTTGCGCACCTCGCGGCTTTCGCCCCAGGGCTGCTGCCAGGTATCGTCGTGGCTGGAGGTTTCCTGGCCCTGCAACGCGAAGCCGCGGAACAGCTGCGCGCCGTTGCGCAGGCGGATGCCGAGCGCCGAGTCGGCGATCACCGGCTTGCCGTCGCGCTGCACGCGGTAGCTGGCCATGCCGTCGGGCGACAGGTGGAGTTCGACCTGCAGCACGCCGCCCGGCGAGGCGACGCGGGCGACGGCGGCATCCTCGGCGCGCGCGGCGGGGAGGTGCAGCAAGGCGAAGGCGGCGAGTACGGAAACGACGTGGCGGAAGCGCATTCCGATGCTCCTGGCAGGATCGGGCGGGCGGTGGCGCGCGGCTGCGCGGCGCGAAGCCCGTGCGGGGATCGTAGCGCGCGGGATGCGATGCGACGACGCGACGGCCGTGCATACGTATGCACGCCGCCCGCCCGCGCCGCGGCATGACGGCGCTGGCGCCGCGCCGCATACTGCCCGCGTTCCCGGGAACGGCACAGGATCCACGCATGATCGATCGACTCCACGACATCGTCATCGTCGGCGGCGGCACCGCCGGCTGGATGACCGCGGCCGCGCTGTCCAAGGTGCTGGGCGGGACCTACGCCATCCGCCTGGTCGAATCGGACGAGATCGGCATCGTCGGCGTCGGCGAGGCGACGATCCCGATGATCAAGCTCTACAACAACGCGCTGGAGATCGACGAAGTCGATTTCATGCGCAAGACCAAGGGCACGTTCAAGCTCGGCATCGAGTTCCGGGGCTGGGGCCGGGTCGGCGACAGCTACATCCACGGCTTCGGCAAGATCGGCCAGGACCTGGGCCTGGTGCCGTTCCACCAGTACTGGCTGAAGATGCACGCCGCCGGACGCGCCGGCCCGCTCGAGGACTATTCGGTCAACACCGCCGCCTGCCGCGTCGACAAGTTCATGCCGCCGGTCACCGAGCGCCCGAACTCGCCGCTGGCCGACATCGCCTACGCCTACCACTTCGACGCCGGGCTGTATTCGAAGTACCTGCGCGGCTTCGCCGAAGCGCGCGGCGTGCGCCGCACCGAGGGCAAGGTGGTCGACGTCGAGCTGCGCGGCGAGGACGGCTTCGTCGAGGCGGTCAAGCTCGAAAGCGGCGAGCGCATCGCCGGCGACCTGTTCATCGACTGCTCCGGCTTCCGCGGCTTGCTGATCGAGCAGGCGCTGAAGACCGGCTACACCGACTGGTCGCACCTGCTGCCCTGCGACCGCGCGGTCGCGGTGCCGTGCGAATCCAGCGGTCCGCTGACGCCGTACGTGCGCTGCACCGCGCTGGAATCGGGCTGGCAGTGGCGGATCCCGCTGCAGCACCGCACCGGCAACGGCTACGTCTACAGCAGCCACTTCATCAGCGACGACGAGGCCGCGGCGCGCGCGCTGTCGATGCTCGACGGCAAGCCGCTGGCCGATCCGCGCGTGCTGCGCTTCACCGGCGGCAAGCGCAACAAGACCTGGAACAGGAACGTCTACGCCATCGGCCTGTCGAGCGGCTTCCTCGAGCCGCTGGAATCGACCAGCATCCACCTGATCCAGTCGGCGATCGCGCGCCTGACCGCGTTCTTCCCGCACCGCGGTTTCGAGCAGGACGACATCGACGAGTGCAACGCGCACGCCGATTTCGAGATCGACCGCATCCGCGATTTCCTCGTCGCCCATTACTGCGTCACCGAACGCGAGGACACGCCGTTCTGGCGCCATTGCAGGAACCTCGACATCCCCGAATCGCTGCGCCATCGCCTGCGCATGTTCGCCAACAACGGCCGCATCTACCGCGAAGGCACCGAGATGTTCACCGAGGTGAGCTGGCTGCAGGTGCTGCACGGCCAGCGGCTGGGCGTGCGCGGCTACCACCCGCTGGTGGACGTGCACCCGGAACAGCGCATCGACGATTTCCTCGGCGGGATCCGCAACGTGGTCGCCAATTGCGTGCGCGCGATGCCGACCCACGACGAGTTCGTGGCCCGCTATTGCGCGATCGAACGGGAAACGGCCGCGGCCTGAGCGCGCGCGGTCGAAGCAAGGGATCCTTCAGCCGGCGGCGAACAGCACGCCGTGCGCGGGCAGGCGCCACTGCGCGCCATCGCGGCGCGGCGTCTCCAGTCCCGCCACCGGCAGCGCTTCGGCGAAACCCTCCGGCGCGTCCCACGCCAGCGCCGACGACGACAGGTTGAACGCCGCGAGCAGGCGCCGACCTTCGTGTTCGCGGACGAAGGCGAGCACCGGTTCGGGCGCGTCGAGGAAACGGATCGCGCCGTGCACCAGCGCCGGCTGCGACTTGCGCCAGCGCAGGAAGGCGCGCGCCGCGTGCAGGGTGGAATGCGGATCGGATTCCTGCGCGGACACCGCCAGCGCGCGGTGGGTCTTCGCCACCGGCAGCCACGGCGTGCCGGTGCTGAAGCCGGCGTTGGCCGCGTCGTTCCACGGCAGCGGCGTGCGGCAGCCGTCGCGGCCCTTGAATTTGGGCCAGAACGCGATGCCGTAGGGATCGCGCAGTTGTTCGTAGGCCACGTCGGCTTCGGCCAGGCCCAGTTCCTCGCCCTGGTACAGGCAGACCGAACCGCGCAGCGAACACACCAGCGCCAGCAGTTGCCGCGCCAGCGCCGGGTGCGGCGCGTCGCCGCCCCAGCGCGTCACCGCGCGGCGCACGTCGTGGTTGGACAGCGCCCAGCACGGCCAGCCGCCGGGCATCTTCGCCTCCAGTGTTTCCACCGTGGCGCGCACGTAGGCCGCGCTGCGGTCGTCGGTGAGCAGTTCGAAGCTGTAGCCCATGTGCAGGCGGCCGTCGCCGACGTATTCGGCCATCGTCGCCAGCGAATCCTCGGAGGAGATTTCGCCGAGCGCGGCGACGTCGCCGTGGCGGTCCATCAGCGCGCGCAGTTCGGCGAGGAAGCCGAGGTTCTCCGGCTGCGTGTTGTTGTGCAGGTGGTACTGGAACGCATAGGGGTTGTCGACGCTGAAGCCGCGGCCGCTGCGCAACTCGGCCGGCTTGGGCGGGTTGTCGCGCAGCGCGCGGTCGTGGAAGCAGAAGTTGATCGCGTCCAGGCGCAGGCCGTCGACGCCGCGGTCGAGCCAGAAGGCCACGTTGTCGAGTTGCGCGGCGCGCACGTCCGGGTTGTGGAAATTGAGGTCCGGCTGCGAGGCGAGGAAGTTGTGCAGGAAATACTGGCCGCGGCGCGGCTCCCACTGCCAGGCCGCGCCGCCGAAGAGCGACAGCCAGTTGTTCGGCGGCGTGCCGTCGGGATTCGCGTCGGCCCAGACGTACCAGTCCGACTTCGGGTTGTCGCGGTTTTCGCGGCTCTCCAGGAACCAGGCGTGCTCGACCGAGGTATGGCTGAGCACCTGGTCGATCATCACCTTCAAGCCGAGCGCATGCGCCTTCTCCAGCAGGCGGTCGAAGTCGCCGAGGGTGCCGAACAACGGGTCGACGTCGCGGTAGTCGGCGATGTCGTAGCCGAAATCGGCCATCGGCGACTTGAAGAACGGCGAGATCCAGATCGCGTCGACGCCGAGCGAAGCGATGTGGTCGAGCCTGGCGGTGATGCCGGGCAGGTCGCCGACGCCGTCGCCGTCGCTGTCGAGGAAGCTGCGCGG
>DASTHJ010000100.1:0-4033 GCA_035718265.1 Steroidobacteraceae bacterium
CTGTCGCTGCGCGACAAGGGCGCGAGCGACGGCCGCCTGCCGCACCAGCTCATCATGACCGCGACACCGATTCCGCGCACGCTGGCCATGACCGCCTATGCGGACTTGGACGTGTCGGTCATCGACGAGCTGCCGCCCGGCCGCACGCCGATCCGCACCAGCGTGTTTCCGCAGTCGCGGCGCGCGGAGATCGTCGAGCGCGTTCACGCCAAGATCATGTCGGGACGTCAGGCCTACTGGGTGTGTCCCATCATCGAGGAGTCCGAGGAACTGCGTTACCAGGCCGCCGAGGAAACCGCGGCCGCGCTCGCGGAAGCATTGCCGGACGTGCGCGTGGGCCTGGTCCACGGGCGCATGCCGCCGCGCGAAAAGGAGCGCGGCATGTACGCGTTCAAGGACGGCAAGATCGGTTTGCTGGTCGCGACCACGGTCATCGAAGTCGGCGTCGACGTGCCGAACGCCACGCTCATGGTCATCGAGAATGCCGAGCGCATGGGTCTCGCGCAGCTGCACCAGCTGCGCGGCCGCGTCGGCCGTGGCGCGCACGAGAGCGACTGCGTACTGCTCTATGGCGATCCACTCAGCGAAGTGGCGCGTGCGCGGCTCAAGGTGATCCGCGAGACCAATGACGGCTTCGTCATCGCGCGTCGGGATCTCGAGCTGCGCGGGCCGGGCGAACTCCTCGGGACGCGTCAGACAGGTCTCGCGGAGATGCGCGTGGCTGACCTGATGCGCGATTCCGACCTGCTGCCGGCGGTGCAGTCTTGCGCAGAAACCCTGCTGAAACAGGACCTTGCGGCGGTCGAGGCGCTCACGCACCGCTGGATCGGCGGTGGGGTCAGGTATGGCCGGATCGGGTGATGGCCAGCCCATAAAGAGGAATCGGCGGTTGTGATCCAAATGCGAATCATTTACATTCAGATCTGCAGCTGCCATGGCCGTCCAGATCCTCAACGACATGCCCGATGCCGAGGTTCACCGCGGTGAACCGCTGCGGGCGCGGCCGCGTGAGTTGCCGGCGCCCCTGCAGGATTTCCCGGCGTCGCGTGCGCAGCCTGCGCATTTCCCGGGTCGCGCCGTCATCGTGGCGATCACCATCGCGCTGCACGTGGCCGGGGCGCTCGCCTTCATGCGCATGGAATACACGAAGAGCGTGGTCGAGCAGGCGACGCCCATCGAAGCTTCGCTGATCGAGGACCAGGCGCCGCGCGACGTGCCGCCGCCCGCGTACGCGCCACCACCAATGAACATCGAGTACTCGCTGCCGACTCCGGATCCGATCGTCATAGACACGGAAATCGTCGCCAGCAACGCCATCACGACAACGCCCATGAGCGACGCGGCACCGTCGACCGCCACGCCGCCCGTGGTGGAATCGGTGGAATACCTGCACGCGGAGCCGCCCGTGTATCCGAAGGAGTCGGCGCGCCGGCACGAGTACGGCACGGTACTGCTGCGCATCCTGGTCGACGCCGCCGGCCGCCCGGCGCAGATCCGCGTCGAGCGCTCCAGTGGCTACGAGCGACTCGACGAAGCCGCGCGCAAGGCCGCGGAGAAATTCCTGTTCCGTCCCCACGAAGTGAATGGCATCCGCAAGGCCGCGCAGGTGCTCATTCCGATCGGCTTCGACCCGCCGCGCAAGTCATGAGGCCGCGCCGCGCGTATGATGCGCGGCCGTGGCCAATCCACTCGCGACTGACCTCGATCTCGCGCCGCCGCCCGCCGGCGCGCGACTGACCGCGCTGCGCTACGCACGCCGCGTCCGCGACCTCATCGAGCTCGCGCGGCTGCACCGCCCCATCGGCATCTGGCTGCTGCTCTGGCCGGTGCTGTGGGCGGTGTGGATCGCCGGCAGATCGCACCCGACGCCCAAGGTGCTGGTGATCTTCGTGCTCGGCACCGTGGCCATGCGTTCGGCCGGTTGCGTCATCAACGATCTCGCCGACCGCGACTTCGATCCGTTCGTGAAGCGCACGCGTGACCGGCCGATCGCCTCGCGGCGCATCGCGCCGTACGAGGCCATCGTGTGGTTCCTGGTGCTGATCGGTGTCGCACTCGCATTGGTGCTGCAGCTCGATGCCACGACGATCCGCATGTCGGCGATCG
The DNA here is from genome assembly GCA_035718265.1 of Steroidobacteraceae bacterium. Classification (GTDB taxonomy): domain Bacteria; phylum Pseudomonadota; class Gammaproteobacteria; order Steroidobacterales; family Steroidobacteraceae; genus CADEED01. The sequence goes on from DASTHJ010000100.1 coordinate 2,107, forward strand.
GCGCGGGGCTCGCCGTGACTTATCCACTGTTCAAGCGCTTCTTCCCGCTGCCGCAGTTCTATCTTGGCGTGGCATTCAGCTGGGGCGTGCCGATGGCGTTCAACGCGCAGAACGGCACGATTCCGCGCGTGGCGTGGATCATCTTCTTCTCGGGCATCATCTGGGCGGCCGTCTACGACACCATGTACGCCATGGTCGACCGCGAGGACGACCTGAAGATCGGCGTGAAGTCCAGCGCCATCGTGTTCGGCGACATGGACAAGCTGATCATCGGCATGTTGCAGGCGCTGATGCTGTTCGCGTTGTACCTGGTCGGCCACAACATGGAATTCGGCTACTGGTACAACATGGGCCTGGTCGCGGCGGCGGTGTTCTTCGTGTACCAGCAGTGGCTGATCCGCAATCGCCGGCCGGAAGGCTGTTTCAAGGCCTTCCTGAACAATCACTACGTGGGGCTGTCGATCTTCATCGGCATCCTGCTCGAGTACGCGTTTCGCGCGCCCACGCCCGCCGCCTAGCATCTTTCGCAGAAGCGCTCTGCTGCAGGCACGACGGCCTGCAGCAGAGCCACGCGGACGCGCGCCTCGTCACCACCACACGTAGTAGAGCACCGCGAGGATCGCGACGATCACCAGCGAGGCGATGTTGAAGCCGGTGCCGGTGCTGAAATCCACGTTCTTGATGTCCACGCGCATCGCCGCTTCCTTCCGCGGCGAAGCCAGCGAGATGCCGATCGCGATGATCATGCCGGCGACGAAGCACCAGCCCACGCGGTTCATGAACGGATAGTCGGGCAGGAACTTGTAGAACGCCCAGGACATGAGCACCGTGGCGATCATCGAGACCATCGCCGCGGTCGCCGTGGTGCGCGCCCAGTACAGGCCCAGCAGGAAGATCACGCAGATGCCCGGCGTGACGAAGCCGGTGAAGTTCTGGATGTACTGGAAGCCCTGCCCGAAATTGATCAGGAACGGCTTGGTGATGATGATGGCGATCACCACCGAGGTCACCGCGACGATGCGTCCCACGGTGACCAGCGTCTTCTGCTCGGTATTCGGCCGGATGGCGCGGTACAGGTCCATCGTGAAGATGGTCGCGATCGAATTGATCTTCGAGCCGGTCGACGCGACGATGGCCGCGACCAGTGCCGCGAACACCAGGCCCTTGATGCCCGCCGGCAGCATGGCCATGAGGCTGGGATAGGCCTGGTCGGTGCGCTCGAGGCCGGGCGACAGCACCAGCGCCGCGATGCCGGGCAGCACGATGATGGCCGGCATCAGCAGCTTCAGGAACGCCGCCAGCACGATGCCCTTCTGCGCCTCGTTGACGCTCTTGGCCGCGAGCCCGCGCTGGATGATGTATTGATTGAAGCCCCAGTACGAGACATTCATCATCCACATGCCGCCCAGCAAGACCGCGAGCCCCGGCAGGTCACGGTAGTAAGGATTGTCCGGCGACAGGATCATGTCGAACTTCTCGGGGAAGCGCGTGGTCAGCTCCCTGAAGCCCGCGACGACGCCCGCGTCGCCGCCCACCTTGTCGAGCGAGATCCAGGTGATGAGGATGCCGCCCGCCACCAGCAGCGAGACCTGCACGATGTCGGTGAGCGCCACCGCCTTCAGGCCGCCGTACAGCGCATAGAACAGTGCGAACAGCGCGAGCCCGGTGATCGCGTACTGCAGCTCGATGCCGGTGATGGCATTCACCGCGAGCGAACCCAGCCACAGGATGGACGTCAGGTTCACGAAGATGTACAGCGCCAGCCAGAAGACGGCCATCACGTTGCGCACGCCCGGGCTGTAACGCTTCTCGAGGAACTCGGGCATCGTGTAGATGCCGTTCTTGAGGAACACCGGCAGGATCCACTTGCCGACGATGATCAGCGTGAGCGCGGCCATCCATTCGTACGAAGCGATGGCCATGCCCA
>DASTHJ010000101.1:0-3377 GCA_035718265.1 Steroidobacteraceae bacterium
CTCGACACGCAGATCGCCAGCCTGATCACCGCCGGCGTGTCCTGGCTGTATTTCGCCGACCGGCTCATGGAATTCCCGCTGGGCGTGTTCAGCATCGCACTCGCGACCGTGATCCTGCCGAGCCTCTCGCGGCATCACGCCTCGGCCTCGATGGAACATTTCACGGCGACGCTCGACTGGGCGTTGCGCCTGGTGCTGCTGCTGGTGTCGCCCGCCGCGGTCGCGATGCTGGTGTTCGCCGGTCCGCTGACCGCCACCACCTTCGGCTACGGCAAGTTCGACGCGCACGACGTGCAGATGGCGAGCTATGCACTCATGGCCTATTCCTGGGGACTGCTCGGCTTCAGCCTCGTCAAGGTGCTCGCGCCCGGCTACTTCGCGCGCCAGGACACCAAGACGCCGGTGCGCGTCGGGCTGATCGCGCTGGGCGTGAACATCGGCCTGAACGTGGGCGTGGCGCTGCCGGCCGTGAAGCTGGGATTCCCGTTTCCGCACATCCTGATCGCCACCTCCACCTGCATGTCCGCGGCCGTGAACACCACGCTGCTGTGGCGCGGGTTGTCGCGCGCCGGGGTGTACAAGGCGCGGCCCGGGTGGGGCGCGCTGCTGACGCGCATCCTCGTGGCCAATGCCGCGATGGCAGCCCTGCTGATCTGGATGGGGGGCGATCTCGCCGGATGGCTCGAGCTCTCCGCGGTACATCGTGCCGCCCGCCTGGCGCTGTGCATCGTGGCAGGCGCCGCCACCTATTTCGCCGCGTTGTGGCTCGCGGGCACGCGTTTGCGCCACGTGCGCAACCTCGCCGGGGCATAATCGTCATGGAATACATCCGCGGCCTGCAGGGACTGAAGGACGAGCATCGGGGCGCCGCCATCACGGTGGGCAGCTTCGATGGCATCCACCTGGGTCACGGCGCGCTGATCGCGAGCACCTGCGGGATTGCCAGGCAGCTCGCGAAGCCCGCGATGATGCTGACCTTCGAGCCGCTGCCGCGCGAGTACCTGGCCGCGCAGGCGAAGCCGCCGCAGGAGCCGCCGGCGCGGCTCACGGATTTCCGCGAGCGCTGGCGCGTGCTGGAGCGCTCCGACCTGCACTACGTGTGTGTGCTGCGCTTCGACGAGCGGCTGCGGCAGTTGAGCGGCGAGCAGTTCGTCGACCTGCTGAAGACGCGCTTCGGCGCCTCGGCGGTGGTCGTGGGCCAGGATTTTCGCTTCGGCCGCGGCGGCGCCGGCAGCATCGCGCTGTTGCGCGAGGCGGCCGAGGCCGGCGCCTTCGAGCTGGAGCTGGTGCCCTCGGTGTGCATCGAGGACGTGCGCGTCAGCTCGAGCGGCGTGCGCGCCGCGCTCGCCGCCGGGGACTTTGCGCGGGCGCGCGACCTGCTGGGTCGCGCCTACTCGATGCGCGGCCGGGTCGTGCAGGGCGAACGGCTCGGACGTCGGCTCGGTTACCCGACCGCCAACATCCGCATGCGGCGGCGCAGGCTGCCGATGTCGGGCATCTACGCGGTGCGCGTGCGCGGCGTGGATGCGCAGCAGCCGCAGGCGGCGCGCACCGGCGTCGCGAGCCTCGGGTTCCGGCCGACGGTGGACGGCACCGAACCGCTGCTCGAGGCGCACGTGTTCGATTTCGAGGGCTCGCTCTATGGACGCGAGCTGGAAGTGGAATTCGTCGCGAAGATCCGCGACGAGGAGAAGTTCCCGAGCCTGGACGCGCTGGTGCAGCAGATGCACCGCGACGCGGCCCGGGCACGCGAGTTGTCAGAGGAAAGGTAAGTGGCAGACTACAAAGGCACGATCAATCTTCCCGAGACGGGTTTCCCGATGAAAGCCGATCTCGCGCAGCGCGAGCCGAAGATGCTCGCGGCGTGGCAGGGCATGGACCTCTACGGGAAGATCCGCGCCATTTCGAAGGGACGTCCGCGCTTCGTGCTGCACGACGGGCCGCCGTACGCCAACGGCGCGGCGCACCTGGGGCATTTCCTCAACAAGGTGCTCAAGGACATCGTCGTGAAGTCGCACCAGCTCGACGGCTACGACTCGCCCTACATCCCGGGCTGGGACTGCCACGGCCTGCCGATCGAGCACCAGATCGAGAAGAAGTTCGGCCGCGTGGGCAACAAGCTCGATGCCAGGGAGTTCCGCGCCGCCTGCCGCAAGTACGCCGGCGAGCAGGTCGACCTGCAGCGCAGCGACTTCAAGCGCTTCGGCGTGTTCGGCGACTGGGAGCGGCCGTACCTGACCATGGATCCGCGCTACGAGGCGCAGCAGATCCGTGCGCTCGGCAAGGTGATCCGCAACGGACACTTATATAAGGGCGCCAAGCCCGTCTACTGGTGCCTCGACTGCCGCTCCTCGCTGGCCGAAGCGGAGGTCGAGTACGAGGACAAGAACTCGCCCGGCGTGGACGTGGAATTCCGGGTCGCGGATGCGGCCGATTTCGCGCAGCGCATCGGCGTGAGCTTCGATGCCATCGGCGCGCATCCGGTGTCGCTGGTGATCTGGACCACGACGCCCTGGACGCTGCCCGCGAACGAGGCGGTCTCGCTCGGCCCGGACATCGAGTACGTCGCGGTCTGGGTGTCGCGCAATCGGCATTCGGAAGTGCTGGTGCTGGCCAACGAACTGCTCGACAGTTGCCTCGCGCGCTACGGGCTCGGCAAGGGCCAGGTGCTGGCGCAGTTCACCGGCAGGCAGCTCGAGCACCTGCAGCTCGAGCACCCGTTCATCAGGAAGCACGTGCCGGTGATCGTCGGCGAGCACGTCACGCTCGACGCCGGGACGGGCGCCGTGCACACCGCGCCCGCGCATGGCCAGGAAGACTTCGTCATCGGCATCAGGTACAGCCTGCCGGTCGACAACCCGGTCATGGGCGACGGCCGCTTCCGCGAGGGCACGCCGTTCGTGGCGGGGCTCAAGGTGGACGAAGCCAACGGCGTGCTGGTCCAGGAGCTGGAGTCGCGCGGCCGGTTGCTCAAGCACGAGATCATCCGCCACAGCTATCCGCATTGCTGGCGCCACAAGACGCCGGTGATCTTCCGTGCCACGCCGCAATGGTTCATCAGCATGGACCAGAAGGAGTTGCGCGCCAATGCGCTGCGCGACATCCAGAAGGTGCAGTGGTACCCGGCCTGGGGCGAACAACGCATCTTCAACATGATCAAGGACCGGCCCGACTGGTGCCTGTCGCGGCAGCGCACCTGGGGCGTGCCGATCGCGCTGTTCGTGCACAAGCAGACCCAGGAGCTGCATCCGCGCACGCAGGAGCTGCTCGAGCAGGTGGCCGCGCGCGTCGAGAAGGACGGCATCGAGGCCTGGTTCGGGCTCGACGCGCGAGAGTTGCTAGGAGACGAGGCGAACGATTACGAGAAGGTCTCCGAC
>DASTHJ010000102.1:0-2587 GCA_035718265.1 Steroidobacteraceae bacterium
GCGGTGTTCGCCGGCATGATCGGCGTGACGGTGTTCGGCCTGATGCTGACGCCGGTGTTCTACGTGTTGTTGCGTCGTGAGACGGCCGAGAAGGCCGAACCCGCGGCGCCGATCGAGGTGTCCTCCCATGCTTGAGAAAATGAAGTTCCTGCTGGCCCCGCTCGCCGCGTCGATCCTCGCGGCGTGCGCGGTCGGCCCCGACTACCACGAGCCCGAGAGCTCCGCGGCGGGCAAGTTCGACAACGTGACGGCCACCTACTCCACGGAGCCGGCGGTCGGCAGGTTCTGGGAGAACTTCAACGACCCGACGCTCGAGAAGCTGGTCGACGCAGCGACGCACTCCAACTACGACGTGCGCATCGCGCTGTCACGCGTCGCCGAGGCGCGCGCGCTGCGGCGTGACAGTGCGTTCGATCTCGCGCCGTCGATCACGGCCGGCGGCGGCTACACCAAGGCGAAGCTCGCCGAGGCACAGACGCTGCCGGGCGCGCCACGCACCAGCGAGCTGTACGACGCCGGCTTCGATGCGTTCTGGGAACTCGATTTCTTCGGCCGCGTGCGGCGCGGACTCGAGGCCAGCAATGCCGGGCTCGGCGCGGCGCAGGCCGCCGAGCGCGACGCGCTGGTCATCGTCACCGCCGAGGTCACGCGCACGTATTTCGAGTTGCGCGGTTTCCAGCAGCAGCTCGACGTCGCGCGCCGCAACGTCGTCAACCAGCAATCGACGCTGGATCTCGCCAAGGCGCGACTCGAGGCCGGCAGCGGCACCGAGCTCGACACCTCGCGCGCGCAGGCGCAGCTGTCGGCAACGCTCGGCACGATCTCGCCGCTCGAGGCCGCGGTCGCGCGCTCCATTCATCGTCTGTCGGTGCTGGTGGGCCGCGAACCCGGCGCGCTGCGTGCCGAGCTCGCGCCGGCCAAGGATCTGCCGCCGCTGCCCGGCATCGTGCCGGTGGGCGATCCGGCGGGCCTGCTGCGCCGGCGCCCGGACATCCGCGTCGCCGAGCGCGAGCTCGCCGGCGCCACGGCGCGCATCGGCATCGCCGTCGCCGACCTGTTTCCGCGCGTGACGTTCACCGGCAATGCCGGCTACGTCGCGGCCAGCTCCGGGGATCTCGGCGACCGCGGCACGGACAGCTACGTGCTGGCGCCGGGAATTTCCTGGGGCATCTTCGATCTCGGGCACGTGCAGGCGCGCATCGCCGCCTCGAAAGCCCATCGCGAAGGCGCCCTGCTCCAGTACGAAAAGACCGTGCTGAACGCGCTCGAGGAAACCGAGAATTCCCTGGTCACGCACGCCCGCGCGCGCGAGCGGCTGGTGCACGACGAGGAGGCGGTACGCGCCAGCAATACGGCCGCCAGCCTCGCCCGGGTACGTTATGAAAATGGCGCCAGCGATTTCCTGCAGGTGCTGGACGCGGAACGCACCCTGCTGCAGTCCGAGGACCGTCTCGCGCGCAGCCGCACCGAGGCCGCAACCAGCCTGATCGCCGTCTACAAGGCCCTGGGTGGGGGCTGGCAGACAGGCACTTAGCCCCAATTGAGGATGACCCACTCGTGAAACCGGACGTAAAGTACCGCCCCATGAGCATCAATCCGGTCGATCTGGCGGCCGCCGCCGAAGGGTTCCTGAATCACCAGTTCCTGCAACAGCGCGAGCGGCTGCTCGCCGCCTCCGCGCAGGCCAGCCGGCTGCTGCTGGAATCCCCCGACGTGATGGTGGTGATGCCCGAGGTGCTGCGCCTGCTGGGCGAAGCCGCCCAGGTGGACCGTACCGCCCTGGCGTTCGCCGAGGTGGGCCCGAATGGCGAGAAGTGGCTCAAGATCAAGGCCGAGTGGATCAGCGAGACCGTGCAGTGCCACTGCGACAACGCGCAGGGCGTCGCCTGGAAGGAACCACGCGCCGACCAGTTCTGCTCCATGCTGATGGCCGGCAAGAGCGTGGTGTTCTGCCCCGAGGACATGAAGGGCTACGACGGCGTCAGCATCACCAGCGACAAGGCCCGCACCTCGGCCATCGTGCCCATCATCGTCGAGGGCGAGTACGTGGGCGCCATCGGCTTCGACGACTGGCAGCGCGTGCGCGAATTCGACTCCTCGATCGTCTCGGCGCTCGAGATCGCGGCCGGCCTGGTGGGCGCGGCCCTGCACCGCGAACGGCTGCTCGAGACCGTGCGCGTCGAGCGCGAGCGCGCCGCCGAGGAACGCGTCTCTCAGCTCGGCCGCGCCAACACGCTGCTGCGCGAGAACCTCGTGCGCCTGGCGCGCGATCCGGAGCCGCACGACTTCGTCTCCAACATCCTGCTCGACGCCATCCGGCAGATGGACGCCGCGGCCGCCTACGCCATCGGCTTCGATCCGGCCGCCAATCACTGGCGTTGCTTCGTGCACGTGGAGAATGGCGTGGCCGGCACGCCGCCCTTCCAGGCAACGGCGACGCCGGAAGAGACGCGCATCGTCGAGGTTCTCAAGGAATTCAAGGAACCGGTGTTCTATCCGCTCGAGCCGCTCGACAAGCTGCTGTGGCCGGGCTTCGCCGAGTGGCACGCGCGCGAGGGCCACAAGAGCGCCTATCTGCTGCCGCTGA
>DASTHJ010000103.1:0-6335 GCA_035718265.1 Steroidobacteraceae bacterium
CGCCCGCCGGCGCTCGACAGCCAGGAGTACGCCGATGCCGTCAACGAGATCAAGGCGATCGGCGGGGCGACCAGCGACGTGCGCACTGCGGAGCAGACCCTGCAGGCGCACCTGTGGGCGAGCGTCGGCTACAAGGAGAACTTTGGCGGCGTGTGGAACGGAGTCGCGCGCACGCTCGCGTACACGAAGAAGCTCTCGCTCGTCGAGTCCGCGCGCCTGTTCACCTTGCTGAACGTCTCGATGATGGACGGCCTGCAGAGCGCACAGGCCAGCAAGTACGTCTACCAGCTGTGGCGCCCGGTGCACGCCATCCAGCGCGCCGACGAGGACTTGAATCCGGCCACCGAGGCGGACCCGAACTGGATGCCGCTGCTGTCCACCCCGCCCTATCCGTCCTACGCCGGCAACATGGCATGCATCGGCGCCGCCTCGGCGCGCGCGCTCGAGTTGTACTTCGGCAGCAACGACATCCCGGTGAGCTTCCAGTGGTCGGGCACCGACGGCATCCACTTCGTCGCGCGCGGCTTCGCCGGATTCCGGCAGCTGGCCGAGCACCAGGCCACGAGCCGGGAATACGGCGGCATCCACTTCCACTTCGACACCACGGCCAGCCAGGAGGTCTGCCCCCGGGTGGCCGGCTACGTGCATGCCCATTTCATGCGGCCGAAGTGGCATTGATGCGGTTGTCAGAAACCTGTGACCCGCCCCCGGGGAGTTCGCCGCTTCGAGCGGCACGGCGGTTCGTTCACACTGCAACCGTGGCTCGAGATGCAGTCACATCGACCGCAACCCAGCCACAGGTAGTCTCCAGCGGGCGCAAGCCCGCGAGGGAACTACGACCGGGAGACCACACTCACGTGTGGTCTCCTCTTAATGGGCGACTTCAGACCCGCCGCGGCCGGTTGGCCGAGCGCCACCAGACGAACAACACGACTCCCGCACCCAGCATGCCGCCGAGGTGCGCGAAGTGCGCCACACCCTGCGAGGTGCCGAACACCCCGCTGGTGAGCTCGATGACGGCGTAACCCGTCACCAGCACCCAGGCCTTCATCGGGATGGGCGGGAAGATCAGCATCACGCGGCTGTGCGGAAACAGGAAGGCGAAGGCCAGCAGCACGCCGAACACGCCGCCCGACGCCCCGATCGTGGGCCCGGCACCCTCGTCCACCATGGCCGTGACCACGAGCAGCTGCACGATCGCCGCCGAGATCACCGACGCGAAGTACAGCCAGGTGAAACGGCGCGATCCCACGGCGCGCTCCACCATGGTGCCGAACGACCACAGCGCGAACATGTTGAAGGCGATGTGCGCAATGCTGCGCGGATCGTGCAGGAACGCCGAGGTCAGCAGCTGCCACGGCTCGAAACCCACGCGACCCGCACCCGGCAGGAAGTAATCCCCCAGCGGCCACAGCGCGAATCGCCGGATGAGATGGTCGGCGGTCACCTGCTGCAGGCCGTAAACGGCGACATTGGCGATCAGGAGCATGCGGATGACGGGGGTCATGGGAATGGGACTCAGGGCCGCTTGGCGAATTCCGCGTCGAAGCGCGATTCCAGCACGGCGTGCGTGCCACGGATGCGGTCGACGACCTGCTTCGCCCAATCGAAGTACTCGCGCTTGCGCTCCAGCGACCAGCCGGCGGGCGGCGCACCGTTGATGTCGCTGACGTTGGCGATCTTGTCGGCCAGCTTCACGAGCTTCGCGCGGGCGCTGAGCTTCGCGGCGTGCTCGATCTGCGCCTGCTTGCGCTCCAGCTTGCTGAGCCGCTTGTCGTCGCTGCACTCGACCACGATGTTGGCGATCTCGTAACCGAACACGATCTCGAGCTCGTCCTGCGTGGTGTTCGTGTCCTCGATGGTGTCGTGCAGCAGCGCGGCGGCGAGCACCACCGGATCCTCGATGCCGGCCTGCACCAGGATGTACGCGAGCTGGATCGGGTGATTGATGTACGGCGAGGCCTCTTCGTCCTTGCGCCGCTGGTTGCGGTGCTTCTCGGCGGCGAACGCGGCCGCCTTGAGGACGGTTTCCATGTGCGTGGGCATCGAGGGCAACAGTAACCGGTTTCGCCGGCACCAACTACCCCCAAAGGGATAGAGCGTCGTGGCGCTATCGGGGCCGCCGCTTTGCTCCGCCCGGTGAATGTGCGCGGCGCCCGCCCTCGCACATCATGTGCCTCACAAACCCGGGAGGAAATCCTCGTGAAAGATGTCGTCCGTTTCTCCGTCGTCCTGCTCGCCGCGCTGTTCGCCGCCGCTTGCGCCCGTAATGAAGCCGCCGAAGCGCCCGCGGCGCCTCCGTCCGTGCAGGTCGCCAAGGTCATCTCCAAGCCGATCACCGAGTACGACGAATTCACCGGCCGGTTCGAGGCCGTGGAACGCGTCGAGCTGCGCCCGCGGGTTTCGGGCTACGTCACCGCGACGCATTTCGAGCAGGGCCACGAGGTGAAGAAGGGTGACGTGCTGTACGTCATCGACCCGCGCCCATACGAGGCGACGCTCAAGCACGCCAAGGCCGAACTCGCGCGTGCCCGTACGCAGGCCGAGCTGGCCCACTCCGAACGCGAGCGCGCCACGCGGCTCATCGAGAAGCACGCGATCTCGCAGGAGGAGTTCGACGCGCGCACCGCCGGCAACGAGCAGGCGGCCGCCAACGTGGCGGCGGCCGAGGCCGCGGTCGACGCCGCGGCGCTCAACCTGTCGTTCACACAGGTGCGCGCTCCGATCGACGGACTGGTCGGCCGCGCCGAAGTCACGGCCGGCAATTTCGTCAGCGCCGGGCAGACGCTGCTGACCACCGTGGTGTCCATCGATCCCATCTACGTGGCCTTCGACGGCGACGAGCAGGTGTACCTCAAGTACATCAACATGGAATTGCGCGGCGAGCGCCAGAGCTCGCGCACCGCCCCGAACCCGGTGTGGGTGGGGCTCGCCGACGAGCAGGGTCATCCGCACGAGGGTCACATGGTGTTCCTCGACAACGAGCTCGACCCGAACACCGGCACGATCCATGCGCGCGGCCTGTTCTCCAACAAGGACCGCCGCTTCACGCCCGGCATGTTCGCGCGCGTCAAGCTGATCGGCAGCGCCGAGTACAACGCACTGCTGATCAACGACAGCGCCGTGGGCACCGACCAGAGCGTCAAGTTCGTGCTCAAGGTCGGCCCGGACAACAAGGTGGAGTACGCACCCGTGAAGCTCGGCCCCATCGTCGACGGCCTGCGCGTCGTGCGCGACGGCCTGAAGGCCAACGACATGATCCTGGTCAAGGGCCTGCAGCAGGTGCGCCCCGGCATGCCCGTGACCCCGCAGATCGTCGCCATGGGTGAGCAGCCCCACGGAAATCAGGGTGACCGCACCCTGGTTGCCCAGCACTGACCAGAACTTTCCTGACCACTCAGGGAGCCCGCCATGAAATTCTCCAGCTTCTTCATCGACAGGCCGGTGTTCGCATCGGTCCTGTCGGCTTTCATCCTCATCGCGGGCGCCATCTCGCTGTTCAATCTGCCGATCGGCGAGTACCCGGAAGTGGTGCCGCCGTCGATCGTGGTGCACGCCACCTACCCCGGCGCAAACCCCAAGATCATCTCCGAGACGGTGGCTGCGCCGCTCGAGCAGGAGATCGTCGGCGTCGAGGACATGCTCTACATGTCCTCGCAAGCGACGATGGACGGCTCGCTGGCGCTGACCGTCACCTTCGCGATCGGCACGGACATCGATCGCGCCCAGGTCCAGGTGCAGAACCGCGTGCAGCAGGCGCTGCCGCGACTGCCGGACGAGGTGCGCGCCATCGGCGTTTCCGTGGTCAAGAGCACTCCCGCGTTCCTGATGGTGGTGCACCTGACCTCGCCCGATGGTCGCTACGACACACTCTATCTGCGCAACTACGCCACCCTGAACGTGCGCGACCTGCTGGCGCGCATTCCGGGCGTGGGCGACGTGCGCGTGTTCGGCGCCGGCGACTACGCCATGCGCGTGTGGCTGGATCCGCAGAAGATGGCCGCGCGCGATCTCACCACCGGCGACGTCGTCGCCTCGATCCGCGACCAGAACGTGCAGGTCGCGGCAGGCCAGATCGGCGCGCCGCCCGCGGCGGGCTCCGAGTTCCAGCTCGCGCTGAACGCCAAGGGCCGCCTCGAGACCGAAGACCAGTTCGGCGACATCGTCGTGAAGACCGGCGACAACGGCGAAGTCGTGCGGCTGCGCGACATCGCGCGCCTGGAGCTCGGCGCGGCGACGTATGCCGTGCAGTCGCTGCTCGGCAACGAGAATGCGGTCGCGATCCCGGTGTACCAGTCGCCGGGCTCGAACGCGCTCGAGCTGTCGAACAAGGTCCGTGCCGACATGGAGACCCTGAAGAAGAGTTTCCCGCAGGGCATGGACTACAAGATCATCTACGACCCGACGCAGTTCGTGCGCCAGTCCATCGACGCGGTGTTCCACACCTTGCTGGAGGCGGTGGCGCTGGTCGTGCTGGTCGTGATCCTGTTCCTGCAGACGTGGAGAGCATCGATCATCCCGCTGGTGGCGGTGCCCATTTCCATCATTGGCAGCTTCGCCGTGCTGCACGCGCTCGGCTTCTCGATCAACACGCTGTCGCTGTTCGGCCTGGTGCTGGCCATCGGCATCGTGGTCGACGACGCCATCGTGGTCGTGGAGAACGTCGAACGGCACATCGCGGAAGGATTGCGACCGATCGAGGCCACCAAGAAGGCCATGAGCGAGGTGTCGCGGCCCATCATCGCGATCACGCTGGTGCTGTCGGCGGTGTTCATCCCGGTGGCGTTCGTGCCGGGACTCACCGGGCAGTTCTACAAGCAGTTCGCGCTGACCATCGCCGTCTCGACCATCATCTCGGCGTTCAACTCGCTGACGCTGTCGCCGGCGCTCGCCGCCGTGCTGCTCAAGCCGCACGGCGCCAGGCCGGATGCGCTGACGCGCGGCATGGACAAGCTGTTCGGCCGCTTCTTCGCGCGCTTCAACCGGCTGTTCCAGAGGTCAGGTGATGCGTACCAGCGCGGCGTGACCCGCACCGTCAAGCGCATGCCCATCGCGCTCGCCATCTACGGCGGCCTGGCGGCGCTCACCGTGTTCGGCTTCATGCACACCCCGGCGGGCTTCATCCCGCAGCAGGACAAGCTCTACCTGGTGGGCGTCGTGCAGCTGCCGCCGGCCGCCTCGCTCGATCGCACCGCGCAGGTGGTCAGGCGCATGGGCGAGATCGCGAAGAAAGAGCCCGGCGTGCTCGACTCCGTGCAGTTCGGCGGCGTCTCGGCCAATGGCTTCGCCGCGCAGTCGAGCTCGGCGCTGGTGTTCTTCCCGCTCAAGGATTTCGACGAGCGCGAGGGCCTGTCCGCGGGCGCGATCGCCGCATCGCTGAACCAGAAGTTCCATTCCATCCAGGACGCGTACATCGCCGTGTTCCCGCCGCCGCCCGTGATCGGGCTCGGCACGCTCGGCGGCTTCAAGCTCAACGTCGAAGACCGCGAGAACCGCGGCGCCGAGGCGTTGTATGCCGCCGTGCAGGACGCGCTGCAGAAGGCCTGGGCGGATCCCGCGCTCGCGGGCGTGTTCTCCAGCTACCAGATCAACGTGCCGCAGCTCGACGTCGACGTCGATCGCCTCAAGGTCAAGCGCCAGGGCGTGAAGCTCAACGACGTGTTCCAGACGCTGCAGGTCAACCTGGGATCTCTCTATGTCAATGACTTCAACCGATTTGGCCGTACTTACCGTGTGGTGGCGCAGGCGGATGCGCCGTTCCGTTCGCAGGTGGACGACATTCTTCCGCTCAAGACCCGCAATGCCGCCGGAGAAATGGTCCCCCTCGGTTCGATGATCTCGGTCAAGGAGTCCTTCGGCCCGGACATCGTCGAGCGCTTCAACGGCTATCCGAGCGCCGACATCAACGGCGGGCCCTCGCCCGGCCACAGCTCGGGTGAGGCGCAGGCCGCGATCTCGAGGATCCTCGACGAGTCGCTGCCGAACGGCATGAGCTACGAGTGGACGGATCTGTCCTTCCAGCAGATCGACGCGGGCAACGCGGCACTGTGGGTGTTCCCGCTGTGCGTGATCTTCGTGTTCCTGGTGCTCGCCGCGCAGTACGAGAGCTTCACGCTGCCGCTGGCCATCATCCTGATCGTGCCGATGGCATTGCTCGCCGGCCTGGTGGGTATCCACCTGCAGGGCGGCGACAACAACATCTTCACGCAGATCGGCTTCCTGGTGCTCGTGGGACTTGCCTCCAAGAACGCCATCCTGATCGTGGAGTTCGCCAAGCACCTGCAGGAACAGGGCCGCACGCGCGTGCAGGCCGTGCTCGAAGCCGCGCGGCTGCG
>DASTHJ010000104.1:0-9705 GCA_035718265.1 Steroidobacteraceae bacterium
CCGGCGTCGAATCCACCGTGCTGGTGCAGGCCGCGCCCAGCGTCGCGGAGACACTGTTCATGCTGGAGCTGGCCGGCGAGCATGCCTTCGTCGCCGGAGTCGTCGGCTGGGTGGATTTCGAGAGCCCCGTGGCCGCCGACACCATCGCGACGCTCGCGACGGACTCCCGGCTGGTCGGCCTGCGGCCCATGATCCAGGACATCCCGGACATCTCCTGGATGCTCAAGCCGGGCCTTGCGCCGGCGATCGAGGCCATGATCGATCACGACCTGGTGTTCGACGCGCTGCTGCTGCCGAAACACCTCCCCGTGCTGCTCGACTTCGCCGACCTGTACCCGGAGCTGCGGCTGGTGGTCGATCACGGCGCGAAGCCGCAGATCCGTGGCGGCGACATCGCCGAATGGCGGCACGACATCGCATCCGTGGCGCGCGGCACCAACGCAGTCTGCAAGCTGTCGGGGCTGGTCACCGAGGCGGACAGCGCCAACCCGGCGCAGCTCTCGCCCAGCGTCGATCACCTGCTCGAGGTGTTCGGCCCCGCCCGCCTCATGTGGGGCAGCGACTGGCCGGTGTGCGAACTGGTGTGCTCCTACGAAGAGTGGTACCAGGCGAGCGAAATGCTGCTGATCCGCCTGGACGACACCGCGCGGGAGCAGGTCTATTCGGGAACCGCACGAGCGACCTATGGCATCTGAGCGACTCTCTGGCAAGACGGCGGTCGTGACCGCCGCGGCATCCGGCATCGGCCGCGCCAGCGCCGAGGCGTTCGCGCGCGCCGGTGCGCGCGTCATCGCGGCGGACATCGATGGCGAGGCACTGAAATCGCTCGCCGGTTGCGAGGCGCACGTGCTCGACCTGCGCGATTCGCATGCCATCGCCGCGTTCGCGCAGCGCGTCGGCGCCGTGGACGTGTTGTTCAATTGCGCGGGCATGGTGCCCGGCGGCACCGTGCTCACGGTGGATCCGGGCCAATGGCAGGCGGCGTTCGAGCTGAACGTGCACTCGATGTTCCACATGATCCGCGCGTTCCTGCCCGGCATGCTCGCCGCGCGCGGCGGTTCGATCATCAACATGTCGTCGGTGGCCGGCTCCATCACCGGCGTGCCCGATCGTTGCGCATACGGCGCGACCAAGGCCGCGGTGATCGGCCTCACGAAATCGGTCGCCGCGGATTTCGTGTCGCAGGGCATCCGCTGCAATGCCATCTGCCCCGGCACCGTGGATACACCCTCGCTGCAGGCGCGCCTGCATGCCTACGGCGACTACGCGAAGACGCGCGCGGAGTTCGAAGCGCGCCAGCCCATGGGCCGACTCGGCAAGCCCGAGGAGATCGCCGCCCTCGCCCTGTACCTGGCGAGCGACGAGTCCGGCTTCACCACCGGCCAGGTCCACATCGTCGACGGCGGCTGGATGATTTAATGGGGACATTCCCCGATTCCTAGAAAATGGGGACATTCCTCGTTTCCGCGCGCAACGCGCGGCAAACGGGGACGTACCTGCTTCAGGTGCGTCCCCTTTTGCTAGGAAACGAGGAATGTCCCCATTTTCTAGGAAACGGAGAATGTCCCCATTTACACGTAGCTGAGCCACCAGGCGCGGTTGCGCGACTTCACGCCCGCCACCCAGCGGCAGAACGGATACAGGATGGCGATGACCGAGGCCCACACCAGGTACACCAGCGGCAACGACACGCCGTAGTTCTTCGGATAGAACGGCGGGAAAGTCATCAGCAGCTTCACGTCCACGCCCTGCACCACGCCCAGCAACAGGCTCAGCAGGTGCAGCAGGTAGAAGTGCGCCACGTAGAACGCGAACGGCACCCGTCCGTACATCACGAACATGTCCTTGAAGAACCCGTGCATGCGGTCCGCATACGCGCAGAAGATGGCCGCGGGCCCGAGCGTCATGGCCAGGAACAGCAGGCTCGGCGGATACTTCGTGGTGTTCAGGAAATCTATCAACGTGGCCGCGGCGCGCGCCTGCGCCTGCCAGTGGTTGGGCTCGCCGTAGCCGTCGATGAAACGCAGCACCACGAACCCGAGCGTGATGACGATGCCCCAGCGCAGCAGCGCGCGGTTGCGCGCGCCCGCCTCGCGCTCGAACAGCAGCGAGGCGCCATAGCCGAGCAGCATCACGCCGAACCAGGGCAGCAACGGATACAGGAACAGGAAATGGAACGGCCCCGCCACCTTGGACATCGGCACGTGCAGCGCCGCCCAGAGCGGCGCGGACGTATCGAGCAGCCCCCGCGCCTCCGGCCAGTGCCCATCGAGCAGGTTGTGACCCAGCACGATGATGGCGCCCGCGACGAGACACACCTTGCGACCGAGGAACTGCGCGCCGCCCAGCAGCACCATGCTCGCGCCGATCACCCAGATCACCTGCATGAACGCCAGCGTCCGGCCACCGAGTTGTCCGATGCCGCCGGGCGAGAACGAGACGGCGGTCGAAATCACGAAGATTTCGATGAGGATCAGCCAGACGCCGCGCGTGAACAGGAACCAGGCCAGCTCGCGCGGCGACTTGCGCGCCGCCATGAGGCCCGCGCTGGTGCCCGACAGCAGCACGAACACCGGCGCGCAGAAATGCGTGATCCAGCGCGTCAGCGCCAGCGACAGCGGCGCGTTCGGATCGTTCATCGGGTCGATGGTCATCGACTGGCTGAAGAAGTCGCGCGTGTGGTCGATGGCCATGATGATGATGACCAGGCCGCGCAGCATGTCGATGGAGCTCAGGCGATAGGCCCGCTGGTCGGTCACCGCGTTCATCGAATCCTCCCGTGGCCGGCGATATTGAAACTTTCACCGCACTTCGGCAAATGTGTGTCCATGAAAACCATCGTCTACGGCATCAGGAATTGCGACACGATGAAAAAGGCGCGCGCCTGGCTCGACGCGCATCGCGTGGCGTACGAGTTCCACGACTACAAGGCACAGGGCATCGACCGGGCCACGCTCGAACACTGGGCGAAGCGCGTCGGCTGGGAGACGCTGCTGAATCGCGCCGGCACCACCTTCCGCAAACTGCCCGACAAGGACAAACAAGCCGTCGACGAGAAGCGCGCCATCGCGCTGATGCTGCAACAGCCATCGATGATCAAGCGCCCGGTACTCGAGCGCGGCAGCACGCTGATGGTCGGCTTCAGTCCGGAGAAATACGCGTCGCTGAAGTGATCGAAAAGGCGCCGCCCGATGACCCGGGCGGCGCCGTTTTCCGGGGAGCATGGCCGCGGCGGGCCCGTCCCCATTCCCCCCTCTTGGCTTAGAACCCGTACTTCGCCATCACCGACCAGAACGTCCCGGGCAGGTCATAGGTGCCGGCATCGTAGCCATTCAGCGAACAGCTGTAGCAGACCGGCGGATCCTCGCCGAACACGTTGTTGACGCCGAGTGCGAGCTTGAAGTCCTGCACGCCGAACGCCTCGGTCCACGCCACCTGCACGTCGTTGTAGAGCGCGGCGCTCAGCTCGTGGAAGGTCTGCTGCTGGTCGCAGCCGGGCACCGCGGCGGTCAGCGCGTTGCCGCAGTACTCCTTGACCGAATCGATGTAGCGCGTGATCCAGCTCACTTCCCACGGGCCGCGCGTCCAGCCCAGCTGCGCATTCGCCTGCAGCTTCGGGATCGCGCTGTCGGACACCTCGATGCCGACGGTGCGCTGCGAGACGATGCCGTCGGTGTCGGTGGCAGTGAAGTCGTTCACGCGCGTGGCCTGCAGGCCAACGCTCAGCGCGCCCCATGACTGCTCGTTGCCGCGCCAGTCGATCTTGAAGTCGTAGCCGTCTGTCTCGATGGAACCGAGGTTGTCGAGGAAGTTCTGCGGCGGCTGCAGGTTGCCACTGGCCTGGCGCGCGAACGGCGAGCACAGCACCGGGTCGGTGCCGCCCGCCGCGAGGCAGGCGCCGAGCAGCGCGGCGATGTCGCGCGCCTGGATGCCGCCGTCGATCTTGTGGTTGTAGTAGGTCAGCTCGAAGGTCAGCCGCTCGGAGAAGCTGTCGGCCCAGCCGGCGTCGTGCACGATGCCGACCGTGTAGCTGTCCGACTTCTCGGGTTGCAGCTCCGCGTTGCCGCCGGTGAACGTGATGATCTGCGTGTTGGCCTGTTCGAAGCCCGACTGCACGCCCTGCGCGCGACAGGCGGTCTCGAGCGGCGTGGTGTCGGGCCCGTCGGCGTCGTTGACGACGGGCGGCACGCCCGTGGGACCGCAGGGATCGGTCAGGGTCGCGCCGAACTGCGTGAGACCGAACAGCTCGCCGAGGTTCGGCGCCCGGAAGCCGGTCGAATAGGTGCCGCGCAGCGCGAATGCGCGCACGGGCTGCCAGCGGAAGCCTGCCTTGCCCGTGGTCTCGCTGCCGAAGGTCGAGTAGTCGGACCAACGCACCGCGGCGCTCAGGTCCAGCGACTCGAGCACCGGAAAGCTGAATTCCGCGTACAGCTCGTTCACGTCGTAGCTGGCGGAGACCGGCGATGCGAACGAGTCCTGTGATTCACCCGTCTGGCGCAGCGGGTCGGGCAGGAATTCACCGTCGTACTTGCGATGCTCGGCGCCCACGGCGAAGCCCGCCGTGCGGTCGCCGATGGGAAAAAGGTCGCCGGTGATGTTGGCGCTGATCAACTGCAGCTTCTGCTTCGAGGAATCGATCTGCGTCGTGCGGATGTAGTCGATCATGTCCTGCGTGAACGGCCGCGCCTGGCCGCCGAACAGGTCGAGCGGTACGCAACCGGGCACCACCGCGCACACCGCCGGATCGCCCAATGCCAGCTGGATCTTCGCGATGTTGTAGCCGTTGCGGAACGTCTGCCGGGCGCTGTTCTCCGAGCTCGCGAAGTTCAAGTCCCAGTTGAAGGTGCGGTTGCTGCCGAAGCTGCCCGTCAGGCCGATGTTGGCGTACCAGGTGTCGACGTCCTGGTCGAAGGTGCGCGGCCCGACTTCGATGGGCCGGCGCGTGATCACCGCGAAGTTGCTGTCTGCATCGAGGTCGATGCCGAAGGGGTTGTAGGGATTCAATGCCGACACCGAGATCGTGTCGGCGATCCCGCCGGTACCCGCGCTCGGGCCCACGAAGATGGGCTCCGGTGCGGCGCGATTGCTCGACTGACGGTTGTTGAACAGCCCCTTGACGTACAGGCTCACGTTGTCCGCGAGATCGTACGACATGCGCGCGAACATCGACTTGCGCGTCGAGGGCGTCAGCAGATAGTTGTACGGCGCGTAGTTGAAACGGTCGGGACTGCCGAAGTCATGGTACGAACCGGCCGACGGGTCGGCGGGATTCCACACTGGCGTCGTGGTGCCGCCGTCCAGCGTGAGATCGTAGAAGTTGTCCGGCGTGTCGCAGGCGCCGTAGCTGCCGGCGGGGCGTGCCGGATCGCAGAACACGAAGCGGCCCTGCGGGACCCCTGAGCTGCCGGCGGCGAGCCCGGCGCGCGGCTCGGGGACCGCGGATTGTCCCCACTCCGCCGAACCGATCGAGTCCTGCTCGAAATAGCTCGCGACGAACAGGCCGTGGAATTTCTCGCCGCCGCCGCCGAGCGTCAGGCTGACGTCGGTGGTCGGGCCGCCGAGATCGTACTCGCCGCGGTAAGCGTTCAGCTCGACGCCGTCAAACTGCTTGCGCGTGATGATGTTGACCACGCCGGCGATGGCATCCGAACCGTAGATCGCAGAGGCGCCGTCCTCGAGCACCTCGACGCGATCGACGATGCTCATCGGGATCGTGTTGAGATCGGCCGCGCCCGAGACACCCGAGGCGGACGATTCGTTCACCCAGCGGATGCCATCCACCAGCACCAGCACGCGCTTGGAGCCGAGGCTGCGCAGGTCCACCTGCGCGGAGCCCGCGCCGATGCCGCCACCGTCGGGTGGATAGCCGAAGTTGCCGGAGGAATTGAACTTGGTGTTGAGCGCCTTGCCGCCGGTGGTCACCTGCTGCAACAGGTCGCCGATGTTGGCGATGCCGGTGCGCTCCATCGAGTCGCGATCGATGATGGACAGCGGTTGTTGGGAGTTGGCGCTGGACTGGATGATGCGGGAGCCGGTCACCACGACTTCCTGCATCTGTTGCTGATCGTCCGCGTTCTGGGCAAAAGCCCCGGCCGCGAAGCACAGGCACGAGAACAGACCGACAGGCTTTTTCATGCGTCACCCTTCCTTTGGTGTGAGCGCCGCTCCCTTCCATGCGGCGAGTTGCGGGCATATCTACGCCTGCACATGTCAAAAGGAAAGCCCTTTGTGGTGCTGATGCGACCAACAAGAGGCTGTTTGCGCCGAATTGAATGAATTCTGTATCTATTTTGCAACGACGAGGCAGCGCATCATCGGCGCAATCCGGGCGACGCCGCGAGCCTGCATCGGCCAAATCTGAATCGCAGATTCGCCGCTCTCACAGTGGCCGCTGGCCCGCGCCTACCGGCGCCGCGGCAGGAATGTGGATGTTCGCCCGGGCAGATTGCGCGGAGTCTTGCTTCCCCTTTTTCACGCCGGACAGGACGTCCCCATGACACTCGATCTCTTCACCGACCGCGGCACGCCGGTCGCGAAACAGCGCTTCACCTGGCGCGAACTCGTGCCGAAACCCATCAGCAAGCTCGACGACGATGCGTTCACGCGCGTGCGCATCATCTTCATGAACGGCCTCGAGAACGAGGCGTTCCGCTTCCAGCACGCCGCGGCGCGCTTCGACGGCAGGTTCCGGCGCGAGCTCGCCGAGATCCGCCGCGTGGAGCATCACCAGGCGACGCTGGTCAACTGGCTGCTGGGCGCCGATCACTCGCCGCTCGAGACCACCATCGCCTACGAGCAGGTGGCCATCGAAGTCACGGCGGCCATGGCGCAGCTCGAGCCCGATCCCTACGTGGCACAGAACATGCGCTTCGGCTTGCTCGAGGACTTCGATCACATGCATCGCTACTCGGCGCTGCTCGACCGCCTCGAAGGCAAGGACGCCAACAACATCCTGCAGTGCTACACCGACATCGCGCCCGGCAGGCCCACGGTGGTCGAACATCGCGCGCCCGAGCACGACGTGCGCCGACCCTTCGACGCGAAGACCGCGCATCCGCTCACCAAGCTCAACGCGCTCGCGCTGACCGCGGCCGAGCAGCAGACGCACAACTACTACATGAACATCGGACCGCTGTTCGCGGACCCGATGGCGCGCATGCTGTACGCGGAGATCGCCTCGATCGAGCAGCAGCACGTCACGCAATACGAGAGCCTGCTCGATCCCACGCAGACGCTGCTCGAGAACTGGCTGCTGCACGAGGCCATGGAGGTGTACCAGTACTACGGCTGCGCGCAGCAGGAGAACAACCCGCGCATCCGCGCGATCTGGGAGCGCATGCTCGACTACGAGCTCGGGCACTTCGACGCCGTGCGCCGGCTCTACGAGCAGCACGAGAAGCGGGACGCGCGCAGCGTGCTCGGCGAAGCTCTGCCGGAACCGTTGCCGTTCGAGAGCCAGCGCGAATTCGTGCGCGAGGTGCTGTCGCGCGAGCTCGACCTGCGCGCACGCGGCACGGAGATCGTGCCGCTCGAGCAGGAAGGCGAATCCTCGATCGAATACCGCAACTACATGAACTCGCAGGGCTCGCCCTCGGAGATCGTCACGCAGGGATATGCGTGGCGGCCGGGCACCGAGCTCGCGCTCAAAGTCGTGAACGCCTAGGAGACAGACATGGAAGATCCGACCCATCTGGGACACAACCGCACGGGAATGCAGATGTCCCCGTTGCATGGCGAGCTGCTCTCGCAGGCAGCGCGCGAGATCGCGCCCGACACGGACGGCGCGGCCGGCATGCAGCCCGAGGCCACACTGCTCGCCGAGACGCGGCGCGAGTACATCAACGAGGCCGAGGCGCTGGGCTCGATTCCGCCGCCGGCCACGTTGAAAGGCGCCGCCAAGTCCGGCGCCGGCATGCTGACCGGCCAGCGCCTGCAGGTGTTCATCGACAAGGTGGCCGAGCGCATGGCGTACGAACGCGGCGGCGCGCGGCTGTACGACGCCGCGATCGTCAAGGCCGTGGCGCTGGCCGCGGGAACGCCGGTGAGCGTCGAACGCATGAAGCAGATCCGCAACCAGGAGGTCGAGCACGCCAACCTGCTGTGGCAAACGCTGGAGATGCTCGGCGCCGATCCCACCGCGCAGACGCCCTGCGCCGATCTGGTCGGCGTGCAGTCGATGGGCTTGCTGCAGGCCGCCAGCGACCCGCGCACCTCGCTGGCGCAGACGCTGAGCTCACTGCTCGCCGCCGAGCTCATCGACGTGGCGAGCTGGGAGCTGCTGGCGCGGCTGGCGCGCGCGATGCACCACGAGGACGTGGCGGAACGCTTCGATCGCGCGCTCGAGCAGGAGAACCAGCACCTCGCCGACATCTCGAGCTGGTACGAGGCACTGCTGATTTCCGACGCGAAGCTGCTGAGCTGAGACGGGCCGGCGCGGGCCGCGCGACGCGTCCCGCGCCGATTGCCCCGGTACGCAGGGACTGATAAAGAACGCTCAAGAACAACAAACCGGAGCGTCGATCATGGAAGCCTGGCGCGTGCGGCTCGGGCTCTGCACGATGATGTTGCTGTGCACCGCCGCGGCGCAGGCCCAGGATGCGCGCTTCTACGGCATGCTGCGCGAGCGCGACCTCACGCCCTTCGGTTTCCTGCGGCTCGACATGCGGCCGGCGCACGCGGTCAGCATCGAGCCGCATACCTTCGCGTTCGAGATGGATCTGGGCTACCAGAACACCTGGGCATTGAGTCCGGCGGTGGAACGGTATCTCACGAACCTCGAGAAGTCCGGCCGACGCGAACTGGGACCCGCCGAGGTGCAGGCGATCCGTGACTTGCCGGGCGAGAACTACCTGGTGGACCTCGAGTCGGCGACGCTCGACTTGGTCGCGCACTACAAGATCTCCAGTCGTTGGGCGGCCTACGCGATCGCCACCGCCGTGTCGTACCACGGCGGCTTCATGGACGATGGCATCGAGAAGTTCCACCAGACGTTCGGCTTCAGCACTTTCGGACGGCACGCACTGGCGCGCAACCGCACGAATCTCCTGCTGGACCTGAAAGGCACGCAGGTGACACTGCTCGACGAGCCCACCACCAGTGGCTTCCTCGACCCGGTATTCGGTCTTCGTTATTCGGACATCCCGCTGCCGCGCCACTGGCACATGTCTCTGGAAGCGGCCGTGAAGATTCCGCTCGAGGGCGAGCGCATGCTGCTGTCGACGGGACGCACCGACTACGGCGTGCAGGCCTCGCTGCGCCATCTCGGGCGCAGCAACGCGGTGCACCTGGACCTCTCGGCGGTGTACTACGCCGGCGAGCGCATTCCGGCGCCGCAGGACTCGCAGATCGTGCCGACGGTGGTGATCGGCTGGGAGCACATCCTCACCGACCGCACCAACGTGAACCTGCAGGCTTACGCCAGCAAGAGCGTGTACTCACACGAGCAGACCGATCTCGAGGAACTGCTCGAGGACAAGTACCAGCTGAGCCTGGGCCTCAGGCACCGCTTCGACTGCTGCGTCGCATCGTTCGCGGTCACCGAGAACCTGCAGAACCTGAACAACACGCCGGACATCGGCTTCCAGTTCGGCTTCGCGTGGGTGCCGACGTTGAAACCGCAGAAGCGATAGTCGCGAAGGCGCGGCGCCGGGGCAGGTGCGTCCCCGTTTGCTGGCAAATCAGGAATGTCCCCATTTCTTTTGCCGC
>DASTHJ010000105.1:0-4956 GCA_035718265.1 Steroidobacteraceae bacterium
GCGTCGCGCCCGGTACCACAGGTATGTCAGAAGATTGAACACGCGCGTCAGCTCGACCAGCATGTCGGGCGTCACGCCGCGCGCATCCAGGCCGGAGGCGGCCAGCAGCAGCGGCCCGTGCGCGACGGCGCGCGGGTAGTAGGCCAGCACGCACGCCAGGTCGAGCAGCGGATCGCCGAGCTGCGCGTACTCCCAGTCGATGAAGTAGATGCGGTCCGCGGTCAGCACGTTTCCATGGTGCAGGTCCATGTGGACGATGCACGGCTGGCGCCGGGCCGAGCCGGAGCGCTGCAGCGCCTGCTCGGCGCGGCCTGACAAGTCCCCGATGCGCCGCGATTCCTGCGGATCGTGACGCACCACCAGGTCGGAGTAGTGGCGCACAGCCGCCATCGGATCGAAGCGCGCCACGGCCGGCGCCGGCAGCGCGTGCAGCATGCGCAGCCGCGCGCCCAGCGCCCGCAGGTCGCGCATGCGTGTGAAGTAGTGAGGCGTCCAGGCGCGCCCTTCGACGTATTCGGTGATCAGGCAGGAGCGGTCCGGGCAGGCATAGATGATGTGCGGCGCGATGCCGGCCTCGGCCGCGGTGCGATGCAGCTGCAGCTCGCGATCCCGGTCCAGGCCCGCGTCCGCGTCGCCGCTCTCGTTGAGCCGCACGACGAAGCGTCCGCGCCGCGTGCGCACCAGGAAGCTGCGATTGACCTTGCCGCCGCCCAGCAGCTCCTGCGAATACGGCGCATCGCCGTTCTCGCAGCCGGGCACGTGCTGCAACATGCCGTCGGCGATCATGCCGGGACGCCCTGCACTTGCAGCCGCCGGCGCCATTCGACGAAGCCGCGGACGGCGATCACCACCAGCAATACGCTGAGTATCCCCATGCCCCACACCCGCTGTTGGAAGAAAAGGTACGCCGTGACCGCGTTGATCACGATCCAGTAGAGCCAGTTCTCGATCTTGGCGCGCGCCGCGAGCCAGGTCGCCAGCAGCGCGAACCACGTGGTCAGGGAATCGAGCAGTGGCCAGGCCGCCACGCCGGCCGGAGCCAGCCAGCGGGCCGTGACGAACGAGAGCGCGGTCAGCGCCACGGCCGCCACCAGGTGCCGGTGCGGCGGCCACGCGCCGATGGACAGTTCGCCCTCGCGGGTGCCGCGCTTCCAGCTCCACCAGCCGAACACCGCCATGCCGACGTAGAACACGTTCAGGCCGGCCTGCATGGGTAGTTTGGCAAGCGCGGCGAGCAGGGCGACGCTCGCGGAGCTGATGCCGCCCGCGATCCAGCACAGGCGGTTGCGGCGCGCCGCCAGCACGGCGTAGGCCACGCCGGTCGCCAGCGCCAGGCCATTCAGCGCCTCCAGTGCTGCGTCGCGATGGGTCACGGCGTCGGCGGCGAGCGTCTACAGCGGCCCGAGAACCTTCATCACGAATATGGATTTGCCGTCGCGTTCGAAGGTCGGGCGCAGCTCGCGCGTCAGTGCTTCCATGACTTCCTCGTAGCGGCCGAACACCTGCGTGCTCATGTCGTTGGTGACGACCTTGAAGCGGCCGTCGGCGTTCAGGCGGTCGATGAAACCCCGGATCGGCGGGATGTAGTCGTCCCGCAGTGGATAGAGGCTGATCTCGACACCGATGTTCATCCCTGCTCCGTCACCTGAACGTGTAACTCACCGTCACTCCGGCGTGCCGCGGATCACCCGCCTGCACGTATCGCCTGGCGGGAAAGTCCGGCGGCTCGTTGCCGAAGAAGAACCCGCGTTGCGAATAGTACCTGTCGAAGAGATTTCTTACCCACACTTCCACGCGCCAGTGATCCCCCGAGTAGCCAGCCTTCAGGTGGGTCAGGACCCGCGCGGGTGCACGCTGATCGTGCGTCGCATCGAAATAGAAGTCGTCGAGGCCGGCGAAATCCACGCGTCCATACAGCCCGCGCGGGTGGTGGTACTCGATGCTGAGGTCGAACTGGTACTGCGGCGCGTGCGCCTGCTCGCGTCCGTCCAGGTCGCGGTCCCCGAAGCTGTAGTCGATGTACTTCGTCCCGAGGACCGCGCCGCGCAGATCCAGCAGCAGCGCCGGGACGGGTTGCCAGCGCAGCGACCCCTCGAGCCCGTAGTTCGCGCCGCGCGCGGCGTTGTCGGTGAACAGCACGAACGACAGCGGATTGTTCGGCACCAGCTGCTCGCCGGTGGGGACCTGCTGGTCCTTGCGCCGCATGTAGAACAGCGCCAGGTCGCCGGACAGCGAATTGCCGGCGTTCGCGGCGCGCAGGCCGACCTCGAGGCTGTGCAGGGTCTCGGCTTCGAAGCTGCGATGATCCTCCGGCACGTCCGCGCCGATGTTGAAGCCGCCCGCCTTGTAGCCGCGCGCCAGCGTGACATAGCCGGCGAGCCGCTCCGCGAAATCGTGCCGCAGGCTCAGCGAACCGCCGAACATGGTTTCGTCGGGCGAGAACGCGGCGCCATCCGTGTCCGCATAGTCGGCGCTGCGGTTCTCGCCGCGCAGTCCGACCGACAGCACCGTGGCGGACGCGATCCGCCAGTCGACCTCGCCGTAGAGCGCGAGGTTGGTGGCGGAGTATTCGCTGTCGAGCCGGCTCTGGCCGTCGCCGAACAACTGGTCGCGCCACACGTCGCGCTGCGTCACGTCCTCGTCGGTGCGCAGCACGTACACGCCCGCGAGCCAGCCGAAGTCCGCGCCGTGATCCACGGATGCGTGCGACACCAGGCGCAGGTCTTCGCTCACCGTGCGGCGGTCGCGATCGAAGCGCTCGAAGTAGTCGTAGGGTGAAAACTCGCCCCAGCTCTCGTCGTTGCCCCAGTCGCCGTCGAAGGAATAGACGCTGCGCGAGTCGCCGAAGGACGTGCGGCTGACGAGGTCGAACGCAGGCGCGCCGGTGTAATCGAGGCGCACAGCCGCGGCGCGCGCGAGCTGCGAGTCCTGACCCGGCTTGTCGGCGAGCGACACGCGCGAGTTGTCGATCGAGAAGGCGTCGTAGCCGTTGTCGAGATCCACCCACATGGCGGTGAAGTCGGCGCGCAGCGTGTCGAGCGGCTGCGCCCGGAGGCGCAGGCGCGCACTGCTCTCGTCGTAGCCGTTGGTGTCGTCGCGGTGCAGGAACGTGTCACGACGGAAGCCGTCGCTGCGGTAGTTGCCGGCACTGAAGCGCCAGGCCGCCTCGCCGTCGCCGATCGGACCACCGAGCACGCCATTGGCGCCGTACGTGCCGTAGTCGCCGAACAGCAGTTTCGCACTGGCGTCGGGCTCGCGACGCGGCGCGCGCGTGTTCACCGAGATCAGCCCGGCGAGCGCGTTGGCGCCGTACACCGTGCCCTGCGGGCCGCGCAGCACCTCGATGCGTTCCACGTCCGACAATGTCGCCGGCATGCCGACGCCGGAGAAGTCGATGCCGTCGATCAGGAACCCGACCGAAGGATTCGGCGCGCCCTGCCACTGCTCGAGCTCGCCGATGTCGCGCAACTGGAAATAGCGCGGTCGCGAGGTGCCCGCGGACCAGTTCAGATTCGGGATCAGCGCGAGCACGTCCTGGAAATGCTGCACGCCGGCAATCTCCAGCGTGTGGTGGTCGAGCACCGTGGCGCTCGCCGGCAGCGTGCGCAGCTCGCGATCGCGCAGCTCCGCGGTGACGATCACCTCGTCGAGCGCGGGCTGCTCCGCCGCGACTGCGGTGAACGTGGCAAACAAACATGAAATCGCGCCGCTGGCGCGCAACGTGGCGTGCATTCCTATCCCTCCGCCGGTACTAGCCGGATCAGGTTCGACGGGTTCGCGGCCTGTCCGCATCTCAGGCTGGTGCACACGCACCGGCCACCCCGAGGTGAGGCGCGATCTTAGCGGAAATTGAGCCTTGAGTGCCGTCGGTTTGCGGGTAGAATTCGCGGCCCGCATGAGCCGTCGCATCCGCATATTCCAGGTCGACGCGTTCACCACCGAACGCTTCACCGGCAATCCGGCGGGCGTGGTGCTCGACGCCGACACGCTCACCGACGCCGAGATGCTCGCGATCGCGCGCGAGCTCAACAATGCCGACACGGCCTTCGTGCTCGCGCCCGACGGCGACGATCACGAACTGCGCGTGCGCTTCTTCACGCCGCGCACCGAGGCCGGATTCGTCGGGCACGCGACCGTCGCCACGCATTTCGTGCTGTCGCACGCCGGCACGCAGCAGCTGCCGGCCGGCGGCCGCATCCGCCAGCGCCAGAAGTCCGGCATCGTCGACGTCGAAGTGCGCGGCGCGGACGCCGCGCGGCGCATCGCCGTGCGCCAGCCCGCGCCGCCGCTCGGCCGCCAGCTCAACGACCGCGAACGGCTCGCCGTGCTCGACGCGCTGGCGCTGTCGACCGGCGACATCGACACGCGCTGCCCGCTGCGCATCGTGGGTGGTGCCGGCACGCGCCTGATGATCGGCGTGCGCGGCACCGAGCAGCTGAGGCAGCTCAAGCCCGACTTCTCTCGCCTGACCACGCTGTCCGCGCAGCTCGGCGCCGCCGGCTTCTTCGTGTTCACGCTGTCGCATGCCATGGCCGGCTGCCTGACCGAATCGCGCATGTTCTGCCCGGCGCTCGGCATTCCGGAGGATCCGGTCAGCGGCAACGCGCACGGGTTGTTAGGCGCGTACCTGATCGAACACGGCCTGCTGGCGAATTCCGGGAAGACCGCGCAGTTCAGCGGCGCGCAGGGCCACTACGTGCATCGCGCCGGCCGCGTCGACGTGGAGCTGGAATTCACCGACGGCAAGCTGGACGGCGTCTGGATCGTCGGGCAGGCCGTGGAGATCTTCGAGACTTCGATGACGCTCTGAGCTCGGCGGTGCCGGGAACCACCGCGCTCACCGCCCCGCCTAGTGCGGCGCGAACCGGTTCGGATCGACGTCCTCGCCTGCGCCCGCCGGCCGCCAACCCTGCGTCCCGCGGATGATGGCGTTCGGTATCAGCGCCTCGTCCCAGC
>DASTHJ010000106.1:0-7881 GCA_035718265.1 Steroidobacteraceae bacterium
CGCGGCAAGGTGCGCAGCGCCGTGCTGCTGGGCCGCGACGCCGCGCTGCTCGAGACCGCGCTCGCCGGCATCTGCCATACGACGCGCGCCGCCGACATGCCGGAGGCGGTGCGCACCGCGGCGCGCTTCGCGCAGGCCGGCGACACCGTGCTGCTGTCGCCGGCCTGCTCGAGCCTCGACATGTTTCGCGACTACGCCGAGCGCGGCAACGTGTTCGCCGCCGCGGTCCGGGAGCTCGCATGAAGGCGCAGCGCCTGCACATCGACAACGTGACGCTGGCGCTGGTGTTCGCCATCCTGCTGCTCGGCCTGGTCATGGTCACCTCGGCGTCCATGGCGATCGCCAGCAGAGATGGCGGCGACTCCTTTTCGTTCCTCGAGCGGCAGCTGATGCTCTGCCTGGTCGGCGGCGTGCTCGCGACCATCGTGTTCTGCATCCGCACCGAGTCCCTGGAGAAGATGGCCTGGCCGCTGCTGATCGCCGCGCTGGCGCTGCTGTTCGTGGTGCTGGTGCCCGGGCTCGGTCACGTGGTCAACGGCAGCCGCCGCTGGATCCGCTTGCTCGGCTTCAATTTCCAGGCCTCCGAGCTCGCCCGCGTGCTGGTGCTGGTGTTCATCGCCAGCTACGCCGTGCGTCGCGAGGACGAGCTGCGTTCCACGGCGTTCGGCCTGGTGAAGCCGGTGGCGCTGCTGACGTTCATCGCGCTGCTGCTGCTCGCCGAGCCGGACTTCGGCGCGGCGTCGGTGCTGTTCATCACCGGTTTCGGCATCCTGTTCATCGCCGGCGCGCGCCTGCGCTTCGTGCTCGCGGCCGGCGCACTGGGCGCCGGCGCGGCCGCGCTGCTCGTCATGCTGGTGCCGTACCGCATGGCGCGCGTCACCTCGTTCCTCGATCCCTGGGCCGATCCGTTCAACAGCGGCTTCCAGCTCACCCAGTCGCTGATCGCCATCGGCCGCGGTCAATGGTTCGGCGTCGGGCTCGGCGAGAGCGTGCAGAAGCTCTTCTATCTACCCGAGGCGCACACCGATTTCCTGTTCGCGGTGCTGGCCGAGGAGCTGGGCCTGGTGGGCGTGGTGGTCACGCTGGCGCTGTTCATCGGGCTGGTGTGGCGCACGTTCTGGATCGCGCAGCTCGCGTCGCGCGCCGGCCTCAGGTTCCAGTCCTACCTGGCGCTCGGCTTCGGCCTGTGGCTCGGCACGCAGGCGCTGATCAACGTCGGGGTGAACATGGGCGTGCTGCCCACCAAGGGCCTGACGCTGCCGCTGATGAGCTATGGGCGCTCCAGCATGATCGTCACGCTCGCGTGGGTGGGCCTGCTGCTGCGCGTGTATCACGAAGCCATGCAGAGCGGCCGCGGCATGGCCGCGAGCCGCCGTCCGGACGAGGATGCGCCGCGCGCCATGCGCGCGAGTGGAGCGCGCGCATGAGCGGCGGACCCATCCTCATCATGGCGGGCGGCACGGGCGGCCACGTATTTCCGGCGCTGGCGCTGGCGCGCCTGCTGCGCGCGGCGTCGCACGAGGTGGTGTGGCTGGGCACGCGGGCCGGCCTCGAGGCGCGCGTGGTGCCGGCCGAGGACATTCCGATCGAGTGGCTGTCGATGGGCGGCCTGCGCGGCAAGGGCGTCGCGACGCTGCTGGCCGCGCCTTTCAAGCTGCTGCAGTCGATCTGGCAGGCGCTGCGCGTGATCCGCCGCCGCCGCCCGCGGCTGGTGGTGGGATTCGGTGGATTCGTCACGGGTCCCGGCGGCGTCGCCGCGTGGCTGATGCGCCGGCCGCTCCTGATCCACGAGCAGAACGCGATCGCGGGATATTCCAACCGCTGCCTGGCGCGCATCGCGCGCCGCGTGCTGGCGGCGTTTCCAAATGCGTTTCCGGCGGGCATCGCGGTGCGCGTGGTCGGCAACCCGGTGCGTGCCGAGATCGCGATGCAGCCGCCGCCGGTGACGCGCTTCGCCGGTCGCGAGGGCGCGCTGCGGCTGCTGGTGGTCGGCGGCAGCCTCGGGGCCGCGCGCCTCAATGCCGTCGTGCCGTTCGCGATCCGCCAGTCCGGCCTGGAGCTGCGCGTACGCCACCAGGCGGGGCAGCGCGGCATCGACGCCGCGCGCCAGGCCTACGCGGAAGCGGGCGTGAGCGCCGACGTCGCGCCGTTCATCGACGACATGGCGCAGGCCTACGCCGACGCCGACCTCGTGATCTGCCGCGCCGGTGCGCTGACCATCTCGGAGCTGGCGGCGGTCGGCGTGGCCGCCGTGCTGGTGCCGTTCCCGGCGGCCGTGGACGATCACCAGACCGTCAACGCGCAGTTCCTGGTGCGCGAAGGCGCCGCGGTGCTGATCGCGGACCGCGACCTGACGCCCGAGCGTCTCGCCGCCGAGCTGCGCAACCTGTGCGCGGGCCGCGGCAAACTACTCGCGATGGCCGAGCGCGCGCGCCAGGTGGCGCGGCCGCGCGCCGCCGAGGAACTGGCGGCGGCCTGCTACGAGCAGCTGGAGGCCGCATGAGCGATCGCATGCGCCGTATCCATCGCATCCACTTCGTCGGTATCGGCGGCAGCGGCATGGGCGGTATTGCCGAAGTGCTGTGCAATCTCGGCTACGAAGTGCAGGGCAGCGACCTCAAGCCGAACGGCGTCACCGAGCGCCTGCAGAAGCTCGGTGCGCGCATCATGCTGGGTCACGCCGCGGAGAACGTCGGTGAAGCCGACGTGGTCGTGACCTCGAGCGCCGTATCCGAGGACAACCCGGAAGTCGTGGCCGCGCTCGCGCGGCGCATCCCGGTGGTGCCGCGCGCCGAGATGCTCGGCGAGCTGATGCGCTTCCGCTACGCCATCGCCGTGGCGGGCACGCACGGCAAGACCACGACCACGAGCCTGACGTCCTCGATCCTCGCCGAGGGCGGCGAGGATCCGACCTTCGTGATCGGCGGCCGCCTCAAGAGCGCCGGCAGCAATGCACGGCTCGGCGCCGGCAAATACCTGGTGGCCGAGGCGGACGAGAGCGACGCCTCGTTCCTGCACCTGAACCCGATGATCGCCATCGTCACGAACATCGACAACGATCACCTCGGTACGCATCACGGCGATTTCGAGCAGCTCAAGGCGAGCTTCGTCGCGTTCCTGCACAACCTGCCGTTCTATGGACTGGCCGTGCTGTGCGTCGACGATGCGCACGTACGCGCCATCCTGCCGCGGGTCAACCGGCCGGTCGTGGGCTACGGCTTCTCCGAGTCCGCCGACCTGCATGCGCGCAACCTGCGGCGCGACGGGCTGCGCACGCATTTCGAGATCGTGCGGCGCGCGGACGGGCTGCACTTCCCGGTCACGATCAACCTGCCGGGCGTGCACAACGTGCTGAATTCGCTGGCGGCGATCGCCGTGGCGCTCGAGCTCGGGATTTCGCGCGAGGCGATCCGCCGCGCGCTCGCGAATTTCCAGGGCATCGACCGGCGGCTGACGCACGTCGCGGACGTGCATTTGTCCGCGGCCGCCGGCGAACCGGTCACGATCGTCGACGACTACGGACACCATCCGACCGAGATCGCCGCGACGCTCGATGCCATCCGCCAGGGCTACCCGGAGCGGCGCGTGGTGCTCGCCTTCCAGCCGCATCGCTACACGCGCACGCGCGACCTGCTCGACGATTTCGCGACCGTGCTGGCCGGCGCCGATGCGCTGCTGGTCACCGAGGTGTACGCCGCGGGCGAGGCGCCGATCCCGGCGGCCGATGGCCGCGCGATCTGCCGCGCCATCCGCACGCGCGGCAAGGTCGAGCCGGTGTTCGTCGAGAAAGTGGAGGAACTGCACGAGGCACTGCGCGACGTGCTGCGGCCCGGCGACGTGCTGCTGACCGCCGGCGCGGGCACGATCAGCGCGGTGTCGCATGCCTTGCCGGGGAAGCTGGGGGCCGCCGCGGCCCGGAGGCAGGCGTGACGTGCCGGCCGCAGTGCGCATCATCCATGACGAGGTGCCGATGACGGCGCGCGCGCTCAGGCTCGACGCGCGCTTCACAGCGCGCGTCAAACGCGACGAGCCGATGTCGCGCCACACTTCGTGGCACGTGGGCGGCCCCGCCGACGTGTTCTTCACGCCGGCGGATCGCGCCGACCTGCTCGCCTTCCTCGAGGTGCTGCCCGCCGGCACGCCGCTGTTCTGGCTCGGCCTCGGCAGCAACCTGCTGGTGCGTGACGGCGGCATCCGCGGCGTGGTCATCGACACGACCGGGCTCGACCGGCTGGAGAGCATCGACGCGACCCACCTGTACGCGGATGCCGGCGTGCCGTGCGCGCGCATCGCGCGCCGCTGTATCAGCCTCGAGCTCGGGCCGGCGGAATTCTTCGCGGGAATACCGGGCACGCTGGGTGGCGCGCTCAGCATGAACGCCGGCGCGTTCGGCGGCGAAACCTGGCCGCGCGTGCGCGCGGTCGACGTCTGCGATGCGCGCGGCCGCGAGCGGCGCCGCGACGCATGCGAATATTCGTATTCCTACCGGCGCATCGTGCCGCCGGTGCCGGGCGAATTCTTCCTGGGGGCCGTGCTCGAGTTCGAGCCGCGGCCCGGGCTCACGGAAGAGGGCATGCGCGACCTGATCGCGCGCCGCAAGGAGAGCCAGCCGATCGGCGAATGGAGCTGCGGCTCGACATTCACCAATCCGCCGGGCAAACACGCCGCGCGCCTCATCGAGGCGGCCGGCCTCAAGGGCACGCGCATCGGCGACGTCATGGTCTCGCCCAAGCATGCGAATTTCCTGGTGAACGTCGGTGCCGCGTCGGCCGCCGACGTCGAGCGCCTGGTCGCGTTGATCCAGTCCGAGGTCGAGCAGAAGTCCGGCGTGCGCCTGACGCCCGAGTTCCGCGCGGTGGGGGAGGCGGCCTGATGCGCCTGCGTCACGTCAGCGGTACCCGGCACGTGACCGAAGCGGGCGATTTCGGCCGCGTGGCCGTGCTGCTCGGCGGCACGTCGAGCGAGCGCGAGATCTCGCTGAAGTCCGGCAACGCCTGCCTGGCCGCGCTCGTCAAGCGCGGCGTCGATGCGCATCCGTTCGATCCGCGCGACAAGCCGCTGGCGGATCTGGTGACGCGCAAGTTCGACCGCGTGTTCATCGCGCTGCACGGGCCGGGCGGCGAGGACGGCACCTTGCAGGGCGCGCTGGAATTCCTCGGACTGCCGTACACCGGCAGCGGCGTGATGGGCTCGGCGATCGGCATGGACAAGCTGCGCACCAAGCGCCTGGCGCAGGCCGCGGGCATACCGATCACCGAGCACATGGTGCTGCGCGGGCCCGCGGATCTCGACAACTGCATCGAGCGGCTGGGCCTGCCGCTGATCGTCAAGCCGGCGACGCAGGGCTCCTCGGTCGGCATGACCAAGGTGGAGAAACCCGAGCAGTTGCTGCCGGCCTGGCAGGCGGCAGCGTTGCTCGAGCCGAACGTGTTCGCCGAAACCTGGATCACCGGCGCCGAGTACACGGTGGCGGTGCTGCAGGGCCGCGCGCTGCCGTCGATCCGCATCGAGACGCCGGCGACGTTCTACGACTACGACGCCAAGTACTTCCGCAATGACACGCGCTACTTCTGTCCCTCCGGGCTT
The DNA here is from genome assembly GCA_035718265.1 of Steroidobacteraceae bacterium. Taxonomy (GTDB): domain Bacteria; phylum Pseudomonadota; class Gammaproteobacteria; order Steroidobacterales; family Steroidobacteraceae; genus CADEED01. Next base: position 5,587 of record DASTHJ010000106.1, read on the forward strand.
TCGTCCGAGGCCGAGAAGCACCTGGCCAGTCTCGCGCTGTCGACCTTCGGCGCCGTCGGCGCGGAAGGCTGGGGGCGCGCCGATTTCATGATGGACGAGACCGGCCGCCCGTACCTGCTCGAGATCAACACCGTGCCCGGCATGACCGATCACAGCCTGGTGCCGATGGCGGCGCGCGCGCTCGACATGAGCTTCGAGCAGCTGGTGTGGCAGGTGCTCGAGACCAGCTTCAGCCGCGAGAGGATCGGGACATGATCTTCGGCGGCCAGAACCGGAAAGTGAACCGGCGCATCAGCACCGAGCCACGCCTGCGGTTGACGGGTGCGGCGCTGGCGCGGCTCGGCGTCGGCGCGCTGGCGCTGGCGGCGCTCGGCATCGCGGTCGCCCTGATCGCGGGCACGCTGGACCAGAGCATCACGCAGGTGTCGGTGACCGGCCGCTTCCAGCGGGTCTCGCCGGTGGAAGTGGAGCAGGCCGTGAAGGCGCGCGTGCGCGACACCGGCCTGGTGAGCGTGGACCTGATCGCCGTGCGCCGCGCCGTCGAGCAGCTCCCGTGGGTCGACACCGCCACCGTCGAGCGCCAGTGGCCGCGGGCGCTCGCCATCCGCGTCGTCGAGCAGGTGCCGGCGGCGCGCTGGGGTGCGAACGGCCTGCTCAACACGCGCGGCGAGCTGTTCATCTCCGAGGCGCGCCACATCCCGCCGGAGCTGCCGCGGCTGTCCGGACCGCACGGCAGCGAGGTCGAGGTCGCGCGCCGCTATCTCGCGGCGCAGGGCCAGCTGATCGAGGCCGGCATGCGGCTCACGGCAGTGCGGCTCGATGCGCGCGGCTCGTGGGAATTCGATCTCGACAACGGCATCACCGTGCGGCTCGGCCGCCGCCAGGTCGACGAGCGCTTCCAGCGTTTCGTGACCGCGGCCGTCGGGCAGATCGCCGCACACGCCAACGACATCGGCTACGTCGACATGCGTTACACGAACGGCTTCGCGATCGGCTGGCGTGCGGGCAACCAGCGCGTCGCGAGCGGCACTCCCGAGGACGACAACTCAGATGGCTAACTACATCAACTACATGGGCAAGCGACCGGACAAGAACCTGATCATCGGCCTGGACGTCGGCACCTCGAAGATCGCGGCGCTGGTCGGTGAGGTCGGCGCCGACAACTCCATCGAGGTGATCGGCATCGGTGTGCAGCCGTCGCGCGGCCTGAAGAAGGGCGTGGTGGTCAACATCGAATCGACGGTGCAGTCGATCCAGCGCGCCATCGAGGAGGCCGAGCTCATGGCCGGGTGCGAGATCCGCTCGGTGTTCGCCGGTATTGCAGGCTCGCACGTGCGCAGCCTCAACTCGCACGGCGTGGTGGCGATCCGCGACCGCGAGGTGAGCCACACCGACGTCGAGCACGTGGTGGACGCGGCCAAGGCGGTCGCGATCCCGGCGGACCAGAAGATCCTGCACGTGCTGCCGCAGGAATTCATCATCGACGGCCAGGAGGGCATTCGCGATCCGATCGGCATGTCGGGCGTGCGGCTGGAAGCCAAGGTGCACATCGTCACCGGCGCGGATTCGGCCGCGCAGAACATCGAGAAGTGCATCCAGCGCTGCGGCCTGGAGGTCGACGACATCGTGCTCGAGCAGCTCGCCTCGAGCTTCGCCTGCCTGACCGAGGACGAGAAGGACCTCGGCGTCGCGATCATCGACACCGGCGGCGGCACCACCGACCTCGCGGTGTTCTCGCAGGGGGCCATCCGCCATACGGCCGTGCTGCCGATCGCCGGCGACCAGGTGACCAACGACATCGCGATCTCGATGCGCACGCCGACGCAGTACGCCGAGGACATCAAGGTGCGCTACGCCTGCGCGCTCTCGCAGCTCGCCAACCCCGACGAGAGCATCGAGGTGCCGAGCGTCGGCGACCGGCCGGCACGACGTTTGGCGCGCCAGACGCTCGCCGAGGTGGTCGAGCCGCGCTATGAGGAGATCTTCGCGCTGGCGCGCGAGGAACTGCGGCGCTCGGGCTTCGAGGAGATCATCGCCGCGGGCATCGTGCTCACCGGCGGCAGCGCCAAGATGGAAGGCGCGATCGAGCTGGCCGAGGAAGTGTTCCACGTGCCGGTGCGCATGGGCCAGCCGCAGGGCATCAAGGGCCTGACGGACGTGGTCCGCAATCCCATCTATTCGACCGGCGCGGGCCTGCTGCTGTACGCGCGCGACAACGCGCTCGCCGGCAACCGCGGCCGCTCGATCGCCGGCAACGCGCGCAGCATGGCCGAGCGCATGAAGAACTGGTTTCAG
>DASTHJ010000107.1:0-18989 GCA_035718265.1 Steroidobacteraceae bacterium
TGCCCGCCCAGCGGCGTTTCAGCCCGTGCGATACACCCAGTCGATCAGCGCGTCGTGTGCGGCCGAGCCGCGCCCGGCATTCGGGTGGTTGACGATGGCCACCACCACGTAGCGCCGGCCGCTCGCCGCCTGCACGTAGCCAGCCACGGCGCGCGTGTCCTCGAGCAGACCGGTCTTCATGTGCGCCGCCCCGGGGACGACGTCGCGCCGCTGCATCGTGCCGTCGACCCCGGACACCGGCAGCGACGACATCAGCTCGCTCATCCACTGGCTCTTCCAGGCATCCACCAGCACCTCGGCGAGCGTCGCCGCCGAGATGCGTTCGATGCGCGACAGTCCGCAGCCATTCTCGAGGATCAGCTCCGGCGCCTGGATGCCGCGCGCCGCGAGCAGACCGCGCACCGCGGCGGCGCCGCGCGCCGGGTTGCCCGCCTCGCCGCCGGCCGCGCCCAGCGTCAGGAACAGCTGCTGGGTCATCACGTTGTTCGAGAACTTGTTGATGTCGCGGACCAGGCTGGCCAGCGGCGGCGACTCCTGCACGGCGACCAGGTGTGCGTCCGCGGGCACCGTCCCGTCGCGCACCTTGCCGGTCCAGGAGCCTCCCTGGCGCTCCCACAGTGCGCGGAACACCGCGCCGAAGTAGCTGGTGTGATCGAGCGCGCCGAGATAGATGGCGCGCTCGCCGCACGCCAGTGGATAGACGCCGCCGAAGCGCAGATTCATCGGATCGTTGATGTCGGCGCGCAGCCGGCCGCGCCAGTTGCCGCAGCCGCCCTCCACGCCCGGCACCATGCGCGGGTACTTCATGCCGGCCACTTCCGGGATCACCATGACGCGCGCCACCTTCGCGGCCGTGTCCGGCACGAAGGTCACGGCGATGGACTTGAAGTTCAGCAGCAGCGCGTCCGGGCCGACGTTGTAGGCGCGGCCTTCCTCGCCGTCGAATTCGCCGGGATCGTGCGCCAGCGGATCGAAGATGCCCTTGTCGAGTACCAGGTCGCCGCGGATGTCGCGGATGCCGAAGCCGCGCACGCGCGTGGCGAGCTGCCACAGGTTCTCGATGACCAGGTGCGGGTCGCCGCCGCCGCGCACGTACAGCGGGCCGCGCAGCACGTCGCCGGCCAGCGGCGCCTGGGTGAGCACTTCGGTGCGGAACGTGAACGCGGGCCCGAGCAGGTGCAGCGCGGCGTACGTGGTCACGAGCTTCATCGTGCTGGCCGGATTCATGGGCTTGCGCTCATTGGCGTCCCAGCGCAGCGTGCCGCCGTCGAGCGGCGCGACCACGACGGCGGCCGCGTCCGCCGGAATGCGTGCCGCGCTCAGCAGTGCCAGGTATTCGCTCGGGCTCGGGGCGGGATCGGCCGCGAGGGCCAGATTGCAGGTGAGCGCGAGAAACCACAGGCGACGCATGCGGCAAGTGTGCCGCGTCGCCGGCGCGAATTCATGTGCGCTGGTTCAGGTTCCCGTGCTGCCCACGACACGTGGCCCGCTCGCCTCGCGTCGGCGCAGGATGCGCGCCGGAATGCCGCCGACCACCGCGCCGGCGGGCACGTCGTCCAGCACCACGGCATTCGCGCCGATCACCGCGCCGCGGCCGACGCGCACCGGGCCGAGGATCTTCGCGCCGACGCCGATCAGCACGTCGTCCTCGATGATGGGCACCTCGTGGATCTTCGAGCGGCCGCCGATGACCACGCCCGGCCCGATCTCCACGCGATCACCGATCACGACGCGCGCGTGCAGCACGGTGCCCAGGCCCGAGTAGTTCAGCTTCACGCCGCGGCCGAGCCGCGTGCCGGCCGGAAGCTGCACGGCGAACAGCACGCGATTGAACAATGTCAGCAGTTTCGGCAGCAGCGGCACCCCGTGACGAAACAGCCAGTGGGCAATGGCGTGGATGACTAGCAAGGCACTCTCGGATAGATTCGGGCGACAACAAAAACGGGAGTCACCATTGTCGGGTTCAGCGCGCCACGCGGGGGTGGCTTGTCTTGCTGTCGTCCTCTTGTCCTGCGCCGGCCATGCCGCCGCGCAGACGCCGTCCCGGCCGGAAGTCCTACTGAAGAAGATGACTCTCGAGGAAAAGGTCGGCCAGCTCGTGCAGCGGGCCGGCGGTCGCAGCAAGGCGCTGAACTCCCGCCTGGACGACGCCGAGCTGGGACGCGTACGGGCCGGCGCGGTCGGCTCCTACCTGCACGTGGCGGGAGCGGAGCCCCTGGCGCGCCTGCAGAAGGTCGCGGTCGAGGAATCCCGGCTGGGCATTCCGCTGCTGTTCGCCATGGACGTGGTGCACGGCTACCGCACGATATTCCCGGTGCCACTGGCGCTCGCGGCCACGTTCGCGCCCGAGGCTGAGGAGCGCGCCGCGCGCGTCGCGGCCGACGAGGCGACCGCGGCCGGCCTGCACTGGACCTTCGCGCCGATGATCGACATCGCGCGCGACGCGCGCTGGGGCCGCATCGTCGAAGGCGCGGGCGAGGATCCCTACCTCGGCGCGCGCATGGCCGTGGCGCAAGTCAGCGGCTACCAGCGCGGCAACGCGCTGCGCCCCGGGTCACTGATGGCCACGGCCAAGCATTTCGGCGCCTACGGCGCGGCCATCGGCGGCCGTGACTACAACAGCGCGGACATCTCCGAGCGCACGCTGCAGGAGGTCTATCTACCGCCGTTCTACGCGGCCGCGCGCGCCGGCGCCGGCTCGTTCATGGCGGCCTTCAACGACATCGCCGGCGTGCCGACCACCGCGAACCGTGAGCTGCTGCGCGACTCGCTGCGCGAGCGCTGGGGCTGGCAGGGCCTCATGGTCTCCGACTGGGGCGCGATCGGCGAGCTGCTCAACCACGGTGTCGCCGCGGACCGGCGCGCCGCGGCGCTGCTGGCGCTCGACGCCGGCGTCGACATGGACATGGTGGGCGGCGTGTACGCCGAGGAGCTGCAGTCGGCGATCGCACACGATCCGGCGCGCCTCAGGTTGCTGGACGAGGCGGTGCTGCGCATCCTGCGCGTCAAGGAGCAGCTCGGCCTGTTCGACGATCCCATGGCCTACCACGACACCGCGCGCGAAGCGCGCGAGCTGCTCTCGCCCGAACACCGCGAGGCGGCGCGCGCCGTCGCGCGCCAATCCATCGTGCTGCTGAAGAACGAGGGCCGGCTGCTGCCGCTCGATCCGGCGAAGCTGCGCAGCATCGCGGTGATCGGCGCGCTGGCCACCGACGGCATGTCGTCGCTGGGCTCGTGGCGTGCCCAGGGCAAGGCCGAGGACGTGGTCACCGTGCTCAAGGGCATCACGGCCGCGCTGCCCACCAGCGTGAAAATCGTGTCGGCGCCCGGCGCCGATCCGCGCAACAACGATCTCGGCGGCATCGCCGCGGCCGTGAAGCTCGCCAAAGGCGCGGACGTCACCGTGCTCATGATCGGCGAGGACTACGACCTCTCGGGCGAAGCGCGCAGCCGCTCCAGCCTCGATCTGCCGGCGAGCCAGCTCGAGCTGGCGCACCGCATCCTGGCGCTCGGCAAGCCGGTGGTCGTGCTGCTGGCGAACGGCCGGCCGCTCGCCATCACCGAGCTGGCCGACAAGGCGCCCGCCATCCTCGAAACCTGGATGCTGGGCGTCGAAGCGGGCAATGCCGTGGCCGACGTGCTGTTCGGCAGGTACTCGCCCGCCGGGCGCCTGCCCGCCGAATTCCCGCGCACCACGGGCGCGGTTCCTTTCTACTATGCGACGAATGCCACGGGCCGTCCGGCGGATCCGGACCTGTCCAAGGACACGGTGCGCTGCCACGACCTGCCCATCACGCCGCTGTATCCATTCGGACACGGCCTGTCGTACAGCGAATTCCGCTACGGCGACCTGGCGCAGAGCGCCGCGTCGGTGGACCCGGGTGAACGCATCGAGATTTCCATCACCGTGGAGAACACCGGCAGCGTTCCGGGTGACGAAGTGGTGCAGCTCTACGTGCGCGATCCGGTCGCCTCGGTGGCGCGCCCGGTGCTGGAGCTGCGCGGCTTCAAGCGCGTGGAACTGGGCGCCGGGCAGCGCAAGCGCGTGACGTTCAGCCTGACGCCCGAGCAGTTCGCATTCTGGAGTCCGCGCGGCCAATGGCTGGTCGAAGCCGGACGCATCGACTTCTGGATCGGCGCCTCGTCCGCGGACCTGCGCGCCAGCGGATCGTTCGAGATCTCCAGGTCGCAGGTGGGCACGGCGCCGGCGGCCGCGCTGCCCACGCGCGTGATAGTTTCAGGTATCCATTAACGAGGGGGATTTCATGGGCAAGCTCACGGGCACCGCCAGCGCGGTGCTGCTGGCGACGATCGTATCGACGACGGGGACGGCCTGCGCCGCCACGGCGCCGGCCGCCGCCACGGCCGAGACCACGAGCATCACGGATGCGCGCATCGAAACGATCACCGACGCGCGCATCGATCGCTGGGATGCCGCGATGGACGCCATCGTGCCCCAGGACTGGAAGATCGAGAAGCTCGCCGACGGCTTCGGCTGGGCCGAGGGACCGATCTGGATCAAGTCGGGCGGATACCTGCTGTTCAGCGACGTGCCCGGCAACAAGATGTACAAGTGGTCGGAGAAAGGCGGGCTCGAAAAATTCCTCGATCCTTCCGGCGCGGTGAGCTGGGATCCCGAAGTCTGGCGCGAGACCGGATCGAACGGCCTGGCCATCTTCGACGCGCACAGCATCCTGCTGGCCGACTCCGGCAACCGCGGCATCCAGCGCCTCGACCTCGCCACGAAGAAGAAGACGCCGGTGGCGATGAGCTACGAGGGCAAGAAGTTCTCGAGCCCGAATGACGTCATCCGCATGAAGAACGGTGTCATCTTCTTCACCGACCCGCCCTACGGCTTCAAGAAGTTCGACGCGGCGCCCGAGAAGGAAATCGCCTTCAACGGCGTGTACCGCGTGGCCCCGGACGGCAAGGTCACCGTCATCGAGAAGGAGCTCACGCGACCCAATGGCGTGGCGCTCTCGCCCGACGAGAGCGTGCTGTACGTGGCGCAGTCGGAAGGCAGCAAGCCGATCATCAATGCCTATTCGCTCGACGAGCACGGCAACGTGACCGGCAAGAAGCTGTTCCAGGACACCTCGGACCTCGCGGGTCCCGATGCGCCCGGCGCGCCCGACGGCCTGACCGTGGCCGCCGACGGCACGGTGTTCACCAGCGGCCCCGGCGGCGTGCTCGTGATCTCGAAGGACGGCAAGCGCCTCGGCCGCATCTGGGACGGCAAGCAGACCGCGAACTGCAAGTTCGGCGACGACGGCCGCACGCTGTACATGACGTCCAGCAACATGCTGGCGCGCATCCGCCTGAACATCGAGGGCATCGGGTTCTAACTACCCGGCGGCGAGGGGACGCGGATGGAAATCTGGTACGTATTCGGCTCGATCGTCCTGCTGGTGCTGCTGATCAGCTGGGGCAAGGTCCAGCCCTTCCTGGCATTCCTGGTGGCCTCGTCCGTGGCCGCGGTGCTGCTCGGCCTGCCTGCCGACAAGGTGCCGGGCGTGCTCGAGAAGGGCATCGGCAACCTGCTGGGCGGGCTGCTCGGCATCGTCTGCATCGGCGCGATGTTCGGCAAGCTCGTGGCCAACAGCGGCGCCGCACAGAAGATCGCCATGGTGCTGATGCGGCTGTTCGGCGAGAAGAACCTCACCTGGGCGCTGATGTTCACGGGGTTCCTGGTGGGCATCCCGCTGTTCTACAACGTGGGTTTCGTGCTGCTGGTGCCGCTGGTGTTCTCGGTGGTGCAGCAGACCAAGGTACCGCCCATCTACCTCGGCATCCCGCTGTTCGCCTCGCTGTCGGTCACGCACGGCTACCTGCCGCCGCACCCGGCGCCCACTGCCATGCTGCCCATCTTCGGCGCCGACATCAGCAGGACGCTGCTCTACGGCATCGTCGTCGCGCTGCCGGCGATGATCTGCGCCGGGCCACTGTACGCGCGACTGTTCCGCAACGTGAAGGCCAACCCGATCACGCTGTTCGTGGCGCCGCTGCGTCCGGAAGCGGAGCTGCCGAGCGCGTTCAACTGCTTCGCCAGCGCGCTGCTGCCGGTGGTCATCATCGCGTTGTCGATGGCCGTGCCGCTGGCGCCGCAGGCCCTGCAGCCGGCGCTCGGCTTCTGGACCAACCCGCTGATCGTCATGCTGTTCGGCCTGGCCGTGGCCACCTGGACGCTCGGCCTGTCGCGCGGCATGAAGATGCAGCAGCTCATGGACGATTACGGCAACTCGGTCAAGGACATCGCCGTGATCCTGCTGATCATCGCCGGTGCCGGCACCTTGAAGGAGGTGTTCGTCGCCACCGGCGTCGACAAGTCGCTCTCCGATTCGCTGACCGGTCTCGCCATCGATCCGCTGGTGCTCGGTTGGCTGATCGCGGGCGTGATCCGCGTGTCGCTGGGTTCGGCCACGGTCGCCGGCATGACCGCCGCGGGGCTCATGGCGCCGGTCGTGGCCAACACGCACGTCGATCCGAACCTGATGGTGCTGGCGGTCGGCGCCGGTAGTTTGATGTTCTCGCACGTCAACGATTCGGGCTTCTGGATGGCCAAGGAATACTTCAACCTGTCCATCAAGGAGACCATCATGAGCTGGACGCTCATGGAGGGCATCGTCGGCGTGGTGGGCATCATCGGCGTGCTGGCGCTCGAGGCCGTGCTCTACTAGAGGTGTCGGGCGGGATTATTGGAAAACCCTCGCCTGCGACAAGCACCTACGAGCCAGCCTGGCGCGTGCCGATTGTTGCGACGCCCCGCAACGACATCGCACCGGATTCGCGGCACGCTGCCTGGATGCCCGGGGAGCCCAGACGCCACAACAAGATCCACCCGCTGCGCGACGCGCTGCTGGCCGGCATCTGCACGTTCGTGGTTTCCGCGGTCGGACTCGCGATCCTCTATTTGCGTGCACGCGATGCCCAGGTCGACGCGGTGCGCACCGAGCTGCTGCAACTGGCGCGCGCCACTGCCGCGCAGATCGACGGCGACCTGCTCGGCACGCTGGTCTCACCGGAACAGCAAGGCAGCCCCGAACACCTGCGGCTGCTCGAGCCGCTGGCGCGCATGCATCGCGCCACGCAGGACATCTATTACGTCTACACGGGCGTATATCGCGACGGCCGGATCTACTGGGTACTCGACGGCGCGAACCTGTACCGCGTGCCGGGCAATGACCTGGCGCCCGCGCCGATCATGTCGTTGTACGAAGACCGCGACGCCGCCTACGAGGCCGCGTTCCGCGACGGCCGCGAGTACACCGATCCCGAGCCGCGTGCCAACGCCGACGGCCACAGCTACCTGAGCGCCGCCGCGCCCATTCGTGACAGCCATGGACGGCTGGTCGGCATGTTCGGACTCGACATGGTGCTGGACAAGTTCGAAGGCCGCATCGCATCGATGCGTCGCGTGCTCTACACCGCCTTGGCGGTCGTGACGCTGCTGTCCATCGGCGCCGGCGCCGTGGCGCACCAGTTGCGCGGCTTCACGGCCGCCGTGGTCGCGAAGATGCGCCGCGCGCGCGCCGAGGCCGAGCAGAACGCCGCCGCGGCCGAAGCCGCCAACCGCGCCAAGGCGAGCTTTCTCGCGATGATGAGCCACGAGATCCGCACGCCGATGAACGGCATGCTGGGGGTCGCGGACCTGCTGCGCGCCAGGTCCACCGATCCCGAGCAGAGGAAGCTGCTCGACGTGCTCGCCGGCAGCGGCGAATCATTGCTGCGCATCATCAACGACATCCTCGACTTCTCGAAGATCGAGGCCGAGAAACTCGAGCTGCGGCCGCAGGTCTTCGAGCTCGCGAGACTGCTGGCGGAAGTCGATGCGCTGCTCGGCACCCAGGCCCGCGCCAGGGACCTGCGCTTCGTGATCGACGCGTCGCCGGATCTGCCGGTCGTGGTGCAAGGCGATCGACAGCGCCTGTCGCAGGTGCTGCTCAACCTCGGCAACAACGCCGTGAAGTTCACCGACCGCGGCGAAGTGCGCCTGGTCGTGCGCAGCGTCGAGGATGCCGCGGGTGCCCGGCGCATCGAATTCAGCATGCGCGACACGGGCATCGGCATCAGCCCGGAGTCGATGTCCCGGCTGTTCACGCCGTTCGGGCAGGTGTCGGAGGGCCGCACGCATCGCGTCGGCGGCACGGGGCTGGGACTCGTGATCTCGCAAAAGCTCGTCCGGCTCATGGGTGGGGAAATCAGCGTGGAGAGCGCGCCGCGCCAGGGATCGACGTTCCGCTTCGCGCTCGACCTGCCGCTCGCGGAGCGCGGCGCCGATCCGGTCCGCCCCGCGGTGGCGGCCCCCCGCACCGGCGCCGCACTCTGCTGCCTGGTCGCCGAAGACAACGCGGTGAACCAGATGATCGTCAAGGCCATGCTCAAGCAGCTCGGCCACATCGTGACCGTGGTGGGCAACGGGCGCGAGGCGCTGGCGGCGTTGGCCGCCGGTCAGTTCGATCTCGTGCTCATGGACTGCAACATGCCCGAGCTCGACGGCCTCGAAGCGACGCGGCAATTGCGTGCGGGTACCGCAGGCAGCCGCGCCGCGGGCGTGACCGTCATCGCGCTCACGGCCAACGCGATGGACGGCGATCGCGAGGCTTGCCTGGCAGCCGGCATGGACGACTTCCTCTCGAAGCCCGTGTCGCTGAACGCGCTGCGCGAGGCGCTCGACCGGGCAGCGGCTGACGAGGGCGATGGTGGCGAACCCGGATTGCCGCATGCGCCCGAAATGCGCCTGCGACGACCGGCGTAGCGAACGGCTGCGAGGATTCCGCTCCGACGCCGCTGCTTACTTCAGGGCCGCCTCGATGGCCTGGATCTCCGCCGCGGAGAACGTGAGGTTGTCGAGCGCCGCCACGGCCTCCTCGACGTGCGCCACCTTGCTGGCGCCAATCAATGAAGAAGTGACCACCTTGTCGCGCAGCGTCCAGGCGACGGCCATCTGCGCCAGCGACTGGCGCCGCGCCCTGGCGATGTCGTTCAGCTTCCTCACCTTTCCGACCTTGTCGGGCGTGATCGAGTCCGGATCGAGCGACGTGTGCTTCGCCGCGCGCGAGTCTTCGGGAATGCCGTCCAGGTACTTGTGGGTCAGCAGGCCCTGCGCCAGCGGCGAGAACACGATGCAGCCGATCTTCTCCTTCTCGAGCGTGCGCGTCAGCCCGTTCTCGATCCAGCGGTCGAACATGTTGTACTTGGGCTGATGGATCAGGCACGGGGTGCCGAGGTCGCGCAGGATCTGCGCGGCGCGCGTGGTCTGCCCGGCGTCGTAGCTGGAGATGCCGGCGTACAGCGCGCGGCCGGAGCGCACGATGAAGTCGAGCGCGCCCATGGTCTCCTCGAGCGGCGTGTCCGGATCGAAGCGGTGGCTGTAGAAGATGTCGACGTACTGCAGGCCCATGCGCTTGAGGGACTGGTCGCAGCTCGCCACCAGGTACTTGCGCGAGCCCCACTCGCCATAGGGACCCGGCCACATGAGGTACCCCGCCTTCGAGGAGATGATCATCTCGTCGCGATACGGATGGAAATCCTTGCGCATCAGCACGCCGAAGTTCTCCTCCGCGGATCCCGGCGAAGGCCCGTAGTTGTTCGCCAGGTCGAAGTGCGTGATGCCGAGATCGAACGCGCGCCGCGCGATCGTGCGCCCGTTCTGGAACACGTCGACGTCGCCGAAGTTGTGCCACAGCCCGAGCGAGACCGCCGGCAGCCGCACGCCGCTCGCGCCTACGCGGTTGTAGCGCATCGAACCGTAGCGATTCCCGGCGGGCTGGTACTCCATGGCGTTCTCTCGTGTGCGGGGTCTGTCGGGCGCATCGCGGGGCGATGCGGGCGCGTACCTTCGCGAAGCGCGCCGGCAAAATCAAGACGCGCGGCGCGGCGACCTCCGCTAGCCGGTCAGCGCGTCACGAGCCAGACGCCGATGCCCAGCAGGGCGACGCCGGCCAGTCGCGTGAACGTGATGGGATTGACCGGCAGCCCGAGCCAGCCGAAGTGATCCACGACCAGCGCCATGGTCAGCTGCCCGACCAGCGCCAGGGCCAGCAGGCTGGCCGCACCGAGCTCCGAGGCGACGATGGTCGAAATCGCGACGTAGAACGCGCCGAACAGGCCGCCGAACCAGGCCCAGGCCGGCACCGCGGCGATCGAGTCGCGCGTCGGCAGCGCGACCCGCGTCACCAGCAGCAGCGCGAGCAGCGCCGCCGTGCCCACCAGGAAGCTGATCAGCGCGGCCGCGTTGGCGCTCTGCAGCACCTTGCGCAGCTGCGCGTTCATGCCCACCTGCAACGCCAGGCCGAAGCCGGCCGTGATGCCGAGAACGTATGCCAGTCCCTTCATCTCTAACTACCCCGCATCCTGCGCAACAGCCTGAGCCCCGCCGCGGAGCGCGCCAGCAGCAGCACCACCCGCCAGAACAGGCGGCGCGCCGCGGCGGCGCGCTGCTGCGGCACGACGGCGAACACCTCGGCGCGCACGTCACGATGGCGCGCGTCGCCGCGCGCGGCATCGACCGGGAGGACGGGGTCGTTCATGGCGCCGAGCATACCGCGCGAGGTCAGATCGCGGCGGTTTCCATTTCCCAGGTGGTGAGCGGCGCGCCGCGCCGGATCCAGAAGCCCACGCCGCTCGGGCGGAACCAGCGGCGCAGGCGCACGCCATACCAGTCGGCCGCGCGCAGGTGCACGTCGGGATCGGTGCGCGTCCGGTCGCAGTTCTCGCGCCAGTCGCGCGCCGTCAGTGCCGACAGGTACAGCATGCCGCGCGTGAGTCGCGCGAGGTTGGCGATGGCCCGCGCCGCCGTGCGGTCGTCGAGGTACTGCAGCACGTCGTAGCAGACCACCAGGTCGAAGGGCGCGGCGCGGAAATCGGCCAGCGATCCGTGCGTCCAGCCGTAGCGGCGGCACAGGTACTCGCTGTTCTCGAGCCCCGTGTACCTGGCGTGCGGGAAGGCGCTCTGCAGCGGCGCGCGCAGCAGGCCGATGCCGCAGCCCGCGTCGAGCACGTGGCGCACCGGCAGCCCGATGTGCCGTGCATACGCGGCGATCAGCCTGGCGCGCGCGCGCATCTCGGCGCGCGACACCACCGCGGTGCGCGGGTCGAAATAGAAGCGGCGGTAGTACTCGCGGTCGAAACGCCCGCTCATGGACGCTGCAGCAGTTCCCGGCGCACCGCGCGGCGCACCAGCAAGCCGCCCGCCAGGCCCACGATGCCGACGACCGCCGCGATGCATGCGCCTAACCAGTTGTCGGTGAACAGCGCGATGCGCGCCTCGGTGGGCTTCGAGAGCTTGTAGACCACCGGCACTTTCTCGCCGACCGGGAAGCGCCTGGAATCCGCCGCGAGCTGGCCGCCGATGGTGATGATGTCGCCGTTCGCGGTGGTGAAGCGCACGCGCGGCCGGTAGCGCGTGTCGTCGCCGTCGCGGGTCTCGTGATAGCCCACCACCTCGCCGGTGGCACGCGCCGCGTCGCGCGCGAAGTCCAGCGTCTGCCAGGAAAGATAGACGCCTAACAACAGGCAGCCGACGCCGAGCGCGAACAGCAGGCGCGCCGCCAGGTCGAGGATGCTGAACGCCGTGCGCATGCTTCAGCTCGCGGAGACGGGTTCGCGCAGCGGGTGGGACGCACTATTCATGTTGCGGGTCGACGGCCGTGAAAGTAGGCTGCAAAGTCTAGTCGATGTGGGGAGCACGATGAGCGAGCCTGAGAAGAAGGGGTCACCGTGGCCGTGGATACTGGTGCCGCTCGCCGCCGTGGGATTGTTCTTCGTATTGCGCCAGTGCCGGCAGAACCTGCCACCGGCGGCAGTCCACTCGGCCGCCCCGGCCGTGAGCGTGCCGGCCGCCCCCGGGTCGCCCGCGCCCATGGATCCGGCGCCGGATCCGCAGGCGACGCCGGCCCCCGAGCCGGCGCCGCAATGAATCAGCGCTGCTTGTCCAGCTTGAAGACCACGCGCAGCGAGTACCACTGCGCGAACGGCTCGCCGTCGCGCGTGGCCGGCAGCAGGCGCCAGTTGCGCTTCGCCTCCTGGATGGCGGCGCGATCGAGTGATTCGAAGCCGCTGGACTTGAGGATGCGCGCGTCGCCCACGCGACCGTTGGGCAACACGTAGATCTGCAGTTGCAGCGCGCCCTGGCCGCCGGCGCGGATCACCTCGGGCGAATAGTAGGGCTCACTCAGCGGATGGCGCGCGTCCAGTCGGACACCCTGGACCACGGGCTGTGGGACCGCGCTGCCGCCCGTCTCCCCATCGACACGCGGCGGCTCGCCAAGCAGCACGGTCGGCGGCGGATCCTGCTCGAACGTGAGCTCGTCGGGAGGTTCGATGGGAATCGAGAGGGTGCTGAGCGTGGGTGCCGCGATGGGCGGCAGCGGCTGGTCGTCGATCGGCGGTTCGTCGATGAACGTGCCATGGAAAGGTGGCGGCGGCGCCTCCTTTGCCGGCAGCAGGCCGAAGCCGTGGGTCAGGAGCAGCAGCAAGGCGGCGTGGAATCCAACCACCAGGACCATTCGCGAGGCTTTTCCACTTAATGCGCCCAAGCGCAGTTCTGTCGTGCGCGCGAACATTCGACCTCCTCGGCCCCGGATGTCGGAGCCTGTTTGCAGGGATGAACGGGCAGGCGCAAAGGCCAGGGTTAGCTCGAGCGGCATCCCCGAGGCGCTGCACCTCGCTGTGGAAAATCCGCGCTCCCCGCGTACCATAGCGCCCCCCTCATGAGCCGCCGCCAGCCCAAAGTCGGATTCGTCAGCCTCGGCTGCCCGAAGGCGCTGGTCGACTCGGAACGCATCATCACGCAGCTGCGCGCCGAGGGTTACCAGGTGGCGCCGAGTTACGACGCGGCCGACGTAGTCGTGGTCAACACCTGCGGATTCATCGATTCGGCCATCGACGAGTCGCTCGAGGCGATCGGCGAGGCGCTCGAGCAGAACGGCAAGGTCATCGTCACCGGCTGTCTCGGCGCGCGACCCGAGCGCATCCTCGAACGCCACCCGCGCGTGCTCAAGGTCACCGGCCCGCAGGCCTATGAAGAAGTGGTGGGCGCCGTACACGAGCACCTGCCGCCGAAGCACGATCCGTTCGTCGACCTGGTGCCGCCGCAGGGCATCAAGCTCACACCGCGACACTACGCCTATCTCAAGATCTCCGAGGGCTGCAACAACAAGTGCAGCTTCTGCATCATCCCCTCGATGCGCGGGTTGCTGGCCAGCCGGCCGATCGACGAGGTGCTGCGCGAAGCCGAGAAGCTGGTGCGCGCCGGCGTGCAGGAATTGCTGGTCATCTCGCAGGACACCTCGGCCTACGGCGTCGACCTGCGCTACCGCGAAGCCGAGTGGCGCGGCCGCAGGTACGAAACGCGCTTCCTCGACCTGGCGCGCGGACTCGGCGAGCTCGGCGCCTGGGTGCGCATGCACTACGTGTACCCGTATCCGCACGTCGACGACGTGATCCCGCTGATGGCGGAGAAGAAGGTGCTGCCCTACCTCGACGTGCCGTTCCAGCACGGCAGTCCGGCGGTGCTCAAGCGCATGAAGCGGCCCGGCCAGGTGGAGAAGACCTTGTCGCGCATCCAGTCGTGGCGCGAGGTCTGCCCGGATCTGACGCTGCGCAGTACGTTCATCGTCGGCTTTCCGGGCGAGACCGAGGCCGAGTTCGAGGAACTGCTCGCCTGGCTCGACGAAGCGCAGCTCGACCGCGTGGGCGCGTTCAAGTATTCACCGGTCGAGGGCGCGCCCGCCAACGACGTCGCGCCGCACGTGCCGCCGGAGGTGCAGGAGGACCGCCTGGCGCGCTTCATGCGCAAGGCGGCGCAGATCAGCTCGGCGCGGCTCGCCGCCAAGGTGGGTCGCAGGATGCGGGTGCTCGTCGACACGATCGCGGGCAACACCACGATCGCGCGCACCGCGGGCGACGCCCCGGAGATCGACGGCACGGTGCGCGTGAAGCAAGGCGGCAAGCTCCGGGTAGGCGCCTTCGCCGACGTCGAGATCACGGGCTCGAGCGATCACGATCTCGAAGCGCGGCTGGCTCAGGCCGGCTGATGGAACACCTGGCGCAGATACGCCAGGAAAGTCTCGTCCTTGCAAAGTGTCTTGCCGGGTGAATCCGAGAGCTTGGCCACCGGCTGGCCGTTGCACTCGGTGAGCTTCATGACGATGTTGAGCGGCTCGGGACCCAGGTCGTTGGTGAGATTCGTGCCGATGCCGAAGGCGCACGGCACGCGATCGGCGAAGCGTGCGTAGATCTCGAACGCGCGCGACAGATCGAGGCCGTCGGAGAACACCAGGCGCTTGGTGCGCGGATCGATGCGCAATCCTTCGTAGTGCTTCAGCGCCTTCTCGCCCCATTCGAGCGGGTCGCCGGAATCGTGCCGCAGGCCGTCGAACAGCTTGGCGAAGTACAGGTCGAAATCGGCGAGGAACGCGTCCATGCCCACCACGTCGGTGAGCGCGATGCCGAGGTCGCCGCGATACTCCTGCACCCAGAATTCCAGCGCCGCCTTCTGGAAGTGCCGCAGCCGCACCTCCACCGCCTGGAAGGTCTGCAGGTATTCGTGCGCCATGGTGCCGACGGCCACCAGTGACTGCGTGCGCGCGAGCTCGAGATTCGAAGTCGCCTTGAAGAACTGCGGTGCTTCGGCCGCGAATCGCGCCACGACCTCGGCGTGCCAGTCGCGCGAGAAGCGGCGGCGCGTGCCGAAATCGGAGAACTCGAACGGGAACGTGCGCCGCTCGCCGCGCGCGATGAAGCGGCGCAGCTGGTCCACCTTGCCCGTGAGACGGCGCCGGCCCTCGGCGATCACCTCGCGCGTCTCGAAACGCCTGAAATACAGCTCGCTGACGATGGCGAGCACGAAGATCTCGAAGGCCATGACGTGGATCTGCGGTCCACGGGCGATGATCGACAGGTGCGGGCCCTGCGTCTGCACCGTGATGTAGCGGCGCTGCAGCCGGAAGATGCGCAGGAAATCGACGAAGTCGCTCTTGAAATAGCGCTTGGTCGCGAGATACGCGAGTTCTGCTTCACTGAACTGCAGGCTGCACAGGTGCTCGATCTGCGCCTCGACCTCGTCCGCCAGCCGTGCCAGTGGATAGGCGGGCTGGTTGCGGCACACGAATTCGTACACGGCCTGGTTCTGCGGGAAGCCGTGCAGGAAGGCCTGCAGCATCGTGTACTTGTAGAGATCTGTGTCGAGCAGCGAGCGGATGACGGGCGTGAACAAGGTCCGGCCTCTCACTGCAGGGCGCGCACTTGCGCCGTGGTCGTGACCTGCGCGCCCTGCGAAACGCAGGCCGCGAAGAACTCGTCGGCCTGAGCCTCGAAGCCCGGCACCGGGCTCATGCAATCGCGCAGCACGATCACCTGCCGGCGCTGCTCCGCCGACATGTGCTGGAAAAGATGCTCGAGCGTCGCGGCCACGCAATGGCTGGCGGCCTCGCCGGCCACCAGCAGCGCACCACCCTCCGGGCGCGCACGCGCGATCAGCGCGCGGTTCGGCTGCGTGCTCGCATCCTCCTCGATGGGAACTTCGGCCTGCACGGCACTGTATTGTTCGGTCATCGGATTCAATCCCTTGAGCACGCGCTGCACGGTGCGCTGCTGCTCGCCTTCCCAGCGCGCCAGCTCCGCGGCCACGGCCGCGTGGATGTTGTGACCCCAGGTGCCTAGCACGCAATGCACCGGCCAGACGACCAGCCGGTAGCGACCGCCGCGCTCCAGCGCCTGCAGGTAGGCCAGCACTTGCGCGGTTTTCGCCGCGTCGCGCGGCGCGAAGCGGCCGGCGCGCAGGTCCTCGGCCGTGATCTGCGTGAAAGCCTGGACCGGCTCGCCGGTGCCCGTGCTCCAGAACGTGGTGCGTTCGATGCCGACCGAGGCGTGGGAATCGAGCGTCACGATGATGTCGGTCAGGCGGTCGCCGGACTCGTGCATGAAGGCCGCGAGCCGCCGCAGGTCGGCGTCGGCGCCGGGCACCGGCAGCGCGGCACCGGGGAGGTCGCAGAAATCGTTCTGGGGATCGATGATGAGCAGCCTGGCGTTCACGAGGTGCGTCCGGACTTCGGGCGGGGCCGGACCAACTGTAGCAGGCGCGCCGGGCGATCGCGGCGCGCCGGCCCAGGCGCTCCGCGCTACTCGACGGTGACCGACTTGGCGAGATTGCGCGGCTGGTCGACGTCCGTGCCCTTGAGGATGGCGACGTGGTACGCCAGCAGCTGCAGCGGGATCGTGTACACGATGGGCGCCTGGAAGTAGCTGACGTGCTTCGGCATCTGGATCACGGTGACGCCATCCGAGGGCTCGATGCCCGACTCCGGATCCGCGAACACGATGAGCTCGCCGCCGCGCGCGCGCACTTCCATCAGGTTGCTCTTGAGCTTCTCGAGCAGGTCGTTGTTCGGCGCGACGGTGATGACCGGCATGTCGGCGTCGACCAGCGCGAGCGGTCCGTGCTTGAGCTCGCCGGCCGCGTAGGCCTCGGCGTGGATGTACGAGATTTCCTTGAGCTTGAGCGCGCCTTCCATCGCGATGGCCGACAGCGCGCCGCGGCCCAGGAACAGCGCGTGGTGCTTGTCGGCGAAGCGCTTCGCCAGGTCGTAGATGACCGGGTCGAGGGCCAGGGTCTTCTCGATGGTGGCCGGGATCTCGATGAGGCGCTGCACGAGGTTGCGCTCGCGTTCGGCGTCGGCCGAGCGGCCCTTGGCGAGCGCGATGACCAGCATGCTGAGCGCGGTGAGCTGGGTCGTGAACGCCTTGGTCGACGCCACGCCGATCTCCGGTCCCGCGCGCGTCAGCATCACCAGCTCGGACTCGCGCACCAGCGAGCTTTCCGGCACGTTGCAGATCGCCAGGCTCGACAGGTAGCCCGCCTGCTTCGCCAGGCGCAGCGCGGCCAGCGTGTCGGCGGTCTCGCCGGACTGCGAGATGGTCACGAACAATGAATTCTTCGGCACTACGGGATTGCGGTAGCGGTATTCGCTCGCGATCTCCACGGTGCAGGGCAGCTTGCAGATCTGCTCGATGAAATAGCGCGCGACCACGCCGGAGTGATAACTCGTGCCGCAGGCGATGATGTGCACGTGCTCGACCTTGGCGAACACGGCGGTGGCCGCCGGGCCGAACGCGGCCTCGAGCAACCGGCCGTTGGCGACACGCTCGGACAGTGTCTCGGCGACGGCACGCGGCTGCTCGTGGATTTCCTTGAGCATGAAGTGGCGGTACTGGCCCTTCTCCGCGGCGTCGGCCGAGAGCTCGCTCTCGCGCACGGGCCGGTCGGCGTCCGCGCCGTTCTTGTCGATCACGCGTATCGAGGTGCGATGGATGTCGGCGACGTCGCCCTCTTCGAGGAACATGAAGCGCCGCGTGACGGGCAGCAGCGCGGCCACGTCCGAGGCGACGAAGTTCTCGCCCACGCCGAGGCCGACGACCACGGGGCAACCCTCGCGCGCCAGGATGATGCGCTCGGGCTCTTCCTCGCTGACCACCGCGAGTGCATAGGCGCCTTCGAGTTCGGCGACGGTGGCGCGCACCGCCGCGAAGAGATCCTGCTGCGATTGCAGGTGGTGGTGGACACGATGCGCGATCACTTCCGTGTCGGTCTCCGAGGTGAACTTGTAGCCGAGCTTCTTCAGGTCCTCGCGCAACTCGTCATGGTTCTCGATGATGCCGTTGTGCACGATCGCCAGGCGGTCGTGCGAGACGTGCGGATGCGCGTTGCGCTCGGACGGCACGCCATGCGTCGCCCAGCGCGTGTGTGCGATACCCACCTTGCCGTGCGTCGGATCGGCATCGATCGCATCCTGCAGGATCCTGACCTTGCCCACGGTGCGCAGGCGCTTGAGGTGCGCCGTGCCGTTCAGCACCGCGATGCCCGCGGAGTCGTAGCCGCGGTATTCGAGCCGGCGCAGCCCCTCCATCAGGATGGGGACGACGTTCCGTTCAGCGATGGCTCCGACGATGCCGCACATGCCATGTGTCCATGATTCGAGGGGGGCGTAGTTTGCCTGACTCGCAACCCGCTTCGGAGAGGCAATACCCGCCTGGCGGCCGCATTTGATACCCGGCTCACACCAGCGCGCGCCGATGCACCATAAGTATTGGAAATCAATACGTTAGGAGAGCCGGGTCAGGGCACGTCCGGGCTCACGTGGGCACGAAACGCCGGTCGCACGGAGAGCCGCTGGTAATAGCCATGCAACGCATCGAGATGGGGCTTTTCGATGGGGCTGTGCAACCAGCGATGGGTCGCCAGTCCGACCGCCACGTCGGCCAGCGTGAAGAACTCGCCGGTGACGAACTGCCCGCCGGCGGCGAAGTGCTGGTCGAGCAGGCGCATGCAAGCGTTCCATGCCTCCAGGCTGGCGGCGATCTGCGCGGCATCCTGGTGAGCGGGGCTGTGACGTACCAGGCCATAGAAGCTGTAGCGCCAGGCCGTGTTGAGCTCGGTGGCCTGCCAGTCGAGCCACTGGTCCACCAGCGCACGCGGCTCCGGTTCCTCGGGCAACAGCCGGCCGCGCGGATGTTTGTACGCCAGGTAGCGGCAGATGGCGTTCGACTCCCACAGCACGAAGTCGCCGTCCTGGATCACCGGGATCAACCGGTTCGGATTGCGGGCCAGCAGTTTCGCGTCGTTCTCGACGTGTTCGAACGGCAGGTCGAGCTCGGCGCAGGTCCAGAGCACCTTGCGGACGTTGATGGACGAGGTCCTGCCGAGCACCCGCAGCGTGGAGGTCAAACTACTTCCTCTGTCGTTCGATGGACTTGATCCTGCCATCGACCAGCGTGACGACCATCGGCGCGGCCCGCGGACCACGCTCGTAGATCCAGGTCTCGATGACGGTCTCGCCGACCACCCGCGTGCCGCCGGTGTACTGGTTGGGCGCGCGCACCTCCTCGGTGCGGCTGGTGCGCAAGGTGGGCTCGCCGCACTTCTGCACGAGCTCTTCGCGCGTGGTCGCATCGCCGATGATCCACTTGCCGCAGCGGAAGGTTTCGGCCGC
>DASTHJ010000108.1:0-18876 GCA_035718265.1 Steroidobacteraceae bacterium
CCCCCCCCGCGACTGCTCCAGCGCGGGCGTGTTGAGCCACAGTCCGACGTGTCCGTCGCCGTGGTGATTCAGCGCCCGCACGGCGAATACCTTGCCCTTGCGGGCGCGGTAGTTTGGCGAACCGTGCGATTCGAACTCCTCGACCTCGGGAAACGCGAGGCACAGCTCGCGCACCGCGGAGGGAATCCGCCGCTCAGCCATCACAGCCCTTCAGCTGGTTCTCCGGATAGCCCTTGCCGAAGTTGAACACGAACACCGGGCCGAGCTCGATGACCTGCTTGGCCGTGGCCAGCTGGATCGAAACGCTGCTCTCGGGCAGGGTGGCGGTGGCCACGCGATGCGCGCAGTAGCTGGCCCACTCCCCGGTGATCGGCGTCGTCATGTCCATGGTCGCGGTCCAGGGTGGACTGTTTCCCTGGATGCGCGCGGTCAGCGAACTGCCGCCCTCGGCGGGTTCAGCGGCGCGCGCGTAGAACATCAGCATGACCACGTCGCCTTCGTTGATGACGGCGTTGATCGGCGAGTTCGCCTGGATGTCCCAGGGGTTCGCGCCCTTGGTGGCCTTGATGCGGTAGGCGTGTTCGCCGGGCACTCCCTCCACCTTGAAATATCTGGGTCTCGGTTTGTCCGGTATGACGTTCCACGTGCCGTTCGTGTCGTTGTTGATGGCCTTGGCCCAGATGTCCTCCTCGGCGACGACCACGGTGCCGAAGGCGAACCCCGCGAGCAGAAGCGTCCAGAATTTCATGCGTCAATCCCCCTGTTGCACGCCTCCCTGCGACATCTTCTTTCGTTCCTAGCTCTTCAAATAGGTCGCGAAGAAATCGAGCGTGCGCTGCCAGGCGAGTCTGGCGGCCGCTTCGTCGTAGCGCGCCGCGCTCGAATCATTGTGGAATCCGTGCTGCGTACCGGGATACATGTTCAGGCTGTAAGGCACGCCCGCCGCGTCGAGCGCGACGCGGAAGTCGGCGATGCCGGCGTTGACGCGCTCGTCGTTGCCCGCGTAATGCAGCAGCACCGGCACCTTGAGCCGGCGCGTGTCCTCGGCCGACAGCTGCCGGCCATAGAAAGCCACGGCGCAATTCACGCCCACCGCTTCCACCGCCGCGCGCAGCGCCAGTCCGCCGCCGTAACAGAAACCGACCACGCCGACCTTGCCATTGCTGGTGGGATCGGCCGCGAGCCAGGGAACGGCCGCGAGCACGTCGCCGGCAATGCGCGCGCCGTCGGTCCTGGAGAACAGGTCGCGCGCCGCTTCCTGGTCCGCGGGCGCCCCGCCGGCCACCGACAATCCATCCGGCGCGATCGCCGTGTAGCCGGCCAGCGCGATACGCCGCGCGACGTCCTCGATGTGCTGGTTGAGTCCGCGGTTTTCGTGGATCACCAGCACGCCGGCGACCCGGTCGGAGTGCCGCAGCTTGCGCGGCCGCGCCACGTAGGCCTGCACCGGGCCGTTCGGTCCGTTGAACTCGAGCTTCTCGCAGCGCAGGCGCTTGTCGTCGGGTTCGGTCTGGCGCGCCTGCGCGTAGTTAGGCTCGAGCACCGCCAGCGCGGACATCGCCGCCACCGCGCCGCCCGCCATCTGCGTGAGCCTGCGCATGAAGTCGCGCCGCGGCAGCGCCGAATGCACGTACTCGTTGTAGAGCTCGACGATGCGGCGGTCGACGGTCATGGCGGCGGCTCTCCCCCGGCTACTCCCAGTAGACGTGCTTGCTCATCTGCGACAGCGGCACACAGCCGTGGTACGCGGTCGGGACCGGAACGTACTCCATATTTTCCGTGATGCCCACCTTCGATGTGAAATAACCCAGCAGGGCGAGCTCGCGGAACACGAGGATGAACGGCCTGGGCTCGCGTTCGCCGGCGAGCGCCGCCTCGAGCGCCTGCTTCACGAACCGCGCGCGCGCCGGAGCGTCCTGCTCGAGGAACGGTGTTCCCGACGCCCGGGCCGCGGCGTCGAATTCCGCCAGGCCCGCCTTGAAGCGCCGCTGGTCCTCCACGGGGTACAGCCCGTCGAGCGCCAGGTCGATGAAGGCGGCCACGCCCGCTTCCTTCGCGCCGGCGGTGTCGGTCTTCGGAATCATGGTCTCGGCGATCTCCGCCACCAGCGCCAGGGCGGGAACGTCCAGCAGGCGCGGCGCCGGCGCCTCGCCCGGCTGCTGCTTCGCCGAGCAGCCCTGCAGGACGGCGAGCGCCGCGGGCGCGGAGATCGCGCCGCCCAACAACCAGGCGGCGCGCCGCAGGATCTGGCGCCGCTCGAGCATCTCGGGCGAATCCTGGTCGGTCGCGAGCCCGCGGTTCATATGTTGCCCCTCTTCAGTTCCTCGACCGCGTGGTTGGCGGCGCGCGCGGTGAACGCCATGTAGGTCAGCGAAGGATTCTGGCAGCCCGAGGACACCATGAACGAGCCGTCGGTCACGTAGACGTTCCTGCAGGCGTGCACCTGGTTGTACTCGTTCAGCACGGATTTCTTCGGGTCCGTGCCCATGCGTGCCGTGCCCATCTCGTGGATGCTGTTGCCCACGCGGTAGTCGTCGCCGTTCGCCGTGATGTTCCTGAAGCCCGCGGCTTCGAGCATCTCGGCGGCGTCGTTGCGCATGTCCTGCTGCATCTTCCGTTCGTTGTCGCGAATCACCGCATCCACGACCAGCAGCGGCAGGCCGTACTTGTCCTTGCGGCTGCGATCCAGTCGCATGTGATTGCGGTGATCCGGCAGGATCTCGCCGAACGGTGTCATGCTGATGGTCCAGGGACCCGGCTCCTTGAAGGCGGCCTTGAGATCCGCGCCGAGCAGCGCACTGTCGTTGAAGCGGCCGTAGCCGGCGCGCGATGCGCGCCCCTGGTAGCCGAAGCCGCGCAGGTAGTTGCGCCGGTCCTTGCCAACGTTGCGATAGCGCGGGATGTAGAAGCCGTTCGGCCGCCGGCCCGTGTAGGCGACGTCGAGGTAACCCTCCACGTGTGCGCTCGAGCCGCCCGGCTTGTTGTGATCCATGATGTTGTGGCCCAGCTCCCCGGAGTCATTGCCGAAGCCGTTCGGAAAGCGCCCCGAGATCGAATTCAGCATGATGTACGCCGAGCCCAGCGCCGAGGCGCACAGGAAAATCACCTTGGCGAAGTAGTCGGTCTGCGCGCCGGTGTTCGCATCCAGCACGCGCACGCCCGTGGCCTTGCCCTTGGCCTCGTCGTAGATGAGCTCGTGGACGATCCGGTCCGCCAGCAGCGTCATGTTGCCGGTGCGCTCGGCCGAGGGCAGCGTCGCCGAGACGCTGCTGAAATACGCCCCGTACGGACATCCCCGGATGCAGAGGTTGCGCGCCTGGCAGGTGCCGCGTTGCGGGCTCTCGTCGTGCGTAAGCGGCGCGGTGAGATTGGCCGTGCGACCGATGATGAGCCGGCGGCCGAGCTTCTCCTGCAGGCGCTTCTGGAAATCGATCTCCACGCAATTGAGGTCGTGCGGTGGCAGGAATTTCCCGTCCGGCAACTGCGGCAGGCCTTCGACACTGCCGCTGATGCCGGCGAAGGTCTCGACCTTGTCGTACCAGGGCGCGATTTCCTCGTAGCTCACCGGCCAGGGAATGGCGACGCCCTCCTTCGCGTTGCCTTCGAAGTCCATCGGACTGAAGCGATAACTCTGGCGCGCCCAGTGCATGGAGCGGCCGCCGACGTGGTACGCGCGCAGCCAGTCGAAGGGCTGCTGCTCGACGTAGGGATTCTCGAGATCGTCCGCCAACCACAGTTCGTTGGCGGGCGTGGGATAGCCGGTGCGCGACCAGACGTACTTGCGCCGCCGGGTTTCCTGCGTGATGCGGTTGCCATAAGGCAGGTCCCAGGGATCCTTCAGCGCCGTCGGGTATTCGGGGTGGCGGACCATGAAGCCGCGTTCGAGTACCAGGGTTTTCAGGCCTTTTTCCGTGAGTTCCTTGGCCGCCCAGCCACCGCTCATCCCCGAACCGACGACGATGGCATCAAATGAATTCGAATCCATGTTCTACTTGCAGCCCCCGATCAGTAGCGCATCACCCGACGTGGCGATTATGGACTACCTGCGCGTACTTGCGGTTCCGTTCAGTCCGACCAGCCTGATCCTCGCGGCGGCGTTCGCCGTGCTGTTCACGATCTTCGACCTCGGCGGCCTGTACGGCCTGATCGCCTCGCTGATCGCGCAGATCTGGATCGTGAAGTACTGCTACGTGCTCATCGAGCATCTCGCCGACGGTGCGGGTGAACCGCCGGTCATGTCCACCGACATGCTGAGCCCGTTCGAGACGCGGCCGTGGATGCAGCTCGCCATCGTGATCGGCGGTGCGCTGCTGTGCCAGGCGATCGGCGGCAAGGCCGGCATCGCGCTCGGCGTCGTGCTCATCCTGCTGCTGCCCGCGTCGATCGCGGTGCTCGGCATGGGCGAGCCCGTCTACCAGGCCGTCAATCCGCTGATGCTGTTGCGCCTGGTGCGCGGACTCGGGCCCTGGTATCTCGCGATCCTGGCATCGATCCCCGTGTATCTCGGCATCCTCTGGCTGCTCGATCGCGCCGGACTCTGGGCGCTCTTCACACACGCCGCGCGAATCCTCTGCGAGATCTCCTTCTTCGGCCTGATCGGCGGCAGCCTCTACCTGCGTCGCCATCAGCTCGGCATCGAACCGAGCCGCAGCCCGGAGCGCACCGCCGCGCGCGAGGAAGCCGAGCGCGTCAAGCTGCGCGCACGCATGCTCGACGAGGTGTTCCAGCAGGCGCGCATCGGCAAGCACGTCGAGGCCACGCGTCCGCTCGCGCGCTGGCTGGGCGGACTCGACGGCGAGACCGCGGCGCGTGACGCGCGCTTCGTCGCCTCGCAGGTCGTGGGCTGGGATTTCATCGCGGGACTCAACACCATCGGCAGCACGCTGATCCGCCACCTGCTGCGCGCCGGCCGGCCCGACGCCGCGCTCGCCGTGTTCGAGACGCTGCGCCAGCGCGCGCCCACGCTGACGCTCGATTCGCCCGACGATCTGCGCCTGCTCATCGAGTACGCCGAGAACGCCGGCCGCCAGCAGCTCGCGGCCGCGATGCGGCTGGAAACGCCGGTATTCCACCCGCGGCGGCAGGAAACGTGACAAGTGTCAGGGGGTCCTGCTGACAGGCAGGACTTCTGTCCGGAGCCCGGGCGAACCATGATTCGCCCATCCGGAGGTATTTCGATGACGACACTCGCCAGCCTCGACGACGCGCACAAGCAATTCGGCAAGATCGCGGCGCTCGACGGCCTGAATCTTTCGGTGAAGCGCGGCGAGCTGCTCGCGCTGCTCGGCCCGAACGGTGCCGGCAAGTCCACCGCCATTTCCATCCTGCTGGGGCTGCAACGGCCGGACCGCGGCTCGGCCAGCCTGTTCGGCGAGGATCCGCAGTCGATCGATGCGCGCCGGCGCATCGGCGTGATGATGCAGGAGATCAACATGTCGCCGGTCATGCGGCCGCGGGAGTTCATCGCCCAGACCGCGAGCTACTACCCGACCCCGTATGACACGGCCGCGGTGATCCGGCGCCTCGGCATCGAGAGCCTGGCGGATCGCCGCTATGGAAAGCTCTCCGGCGGCCAGAAGCGCCAGGTGCAATTCGCGATGGCGATCTGCGGACGGCCGGAGCTGCTGTTCCTCGACGAGCCCACCGTCGGTCTCGACGTGCAGGCCCGCGAGGCACTCTGGCGCGTGTTGCGCGAGCTGATCCACGAGGGCTGCTCCATCATCCTGACGACTCACTACCTCGAGGAGGCGGAGACGCTGGCCGACCGCGTGGCGGTGATGACCCACGGCAAGCTGGTCGCGGGCGGCACGGTGGACGAGATCCGCGCCCACGTCTCGCGCAAGAGCATCTTCTGCCGCAGCGGGCTGCCGCTCGCGACCATGCAGTCCTGGCCGGGCGTGGTGCAGGTGAGCGAAGAGTCCGGCCGGCGCCAGATCGTGACGCGCGATGCCGAAGCCGTGCTGCGCCAGTTGCTGGCCGCCGATGCGGGCGTGCGCGACATCGAGGTGCGCCGCGCCGGCCTCGCCGAGGCCTTCCAGGAAATCACCGGCGCGAACGGCGCGGAAAAATCCGGGAGCGTGCAATGAGTGCCTCGTATCCGACGATGAATCGCTCGCGCGTGTTCGCGGCCTATCTCGGCGACATCCGCTTCGAGCTCGTGAAGATGCTGCGCGTGCCGGCCTTCGCGATTCCGACACTGCTGTTTCCGGTGCTGTTCTTCCTGTTGTTCGGCGTATTGCTCGGCAGCGCACGCGGCAACACGCAGGCTTCGACGCTGGCCTTCGCGGGCCTCAGCGTGTTCGGCAGCATCGCCCCCGGACTGTTCGGCTTCGGCGTCTCGCTCGCCTTCGAGCGCGAACAAGGCATGCTGATCTTCCGTCAGGCCATCCCGATGCCGGCCGGGTCATATCTGCTCGCGCGCATGGTCATGGCGATGATCTTCGTGGCCATCGTATCCCTGCTCATGATCGGCCTGGCCGTGACCGTCGGCCACGTCCGCCTGACCTTCGGGCAGGCCGCAGCGGTGTTCTTCATCAACGTGTTCGGCGTGCTGCCGTTCTGCGCCATGGGGCTGTTCGTCGGCTCGCTGGTCTCGGGCCAGGCCGCACCCGCCATCGTGAACCTCATCTACATCCCGATGGCCTTCCTGTCGGGCCTGTGGGTGCCGTTGCCCCTGCTGGGAAAGACGCTGCAGCAGCTCGCGCCGATCTGGCCGGCCCATCACCTGTTGCAGCTCGCGCTGCACGCGATCGGAGTTCACAGCGTGGGTGCGGCCGTCACGCACGTCGGTGCACTGCTGGGCGTGACGATCCTGTTCTTCACGCTGGCCGTGCGCCGGCTGGGCGGCGGCGGCATCCGCCTGCTCGGCAGCCAGCGCGCCGGCGCCGGCGTCTCTTTCCCGCTGCGCCGGGCGATCAACGTGAGCGTGCTCTGGATCTCGATCGGACTGGTGATCGCCGGCGCGCTCGGCGGCAATGCGCCGCAGGCCGCCACCCCGAACGCGGCCACGTCGAAGGGTGCGGAGGAATCGCCCCCGGATGATCCCGGTTCCACCGCGCCGGTCGGCGTGGCCGCACCCGACGCGCCGCTCATCGCGGATTTCGACGGCGGCAGCGCGGCAGCCGCGTTCGGGCTCGGCTTCAGTGCGGCCGACGACAAGATGCGCGGCGGCAATTCCAGCGTGCACCAGCAGATCGTCGACGCTGGCGCGGAAAACTCGCGCGCCGCACTCGAGGTCTCGGGCGAGGTCGGCACTGCGATCCAGTACCCGTTCGCCGGCACCGCGCTGCTCCCCAATGGAACCCCGGGCACGGATTTCGCGAAGCAGGGCTACATGGACTTCTCGAAGAAGCACAACCTGCGCTTCTTCGCCCGCGGCGACGGCCAGACCTACACGGTGATGCTGATGGGCCCGGCGCTGGACACCATCCCGTCCATGTACGGCTTCACCGCCGGCGAACAATGGCAGGAGATCAGCGTGCCGCTGCAGGACATGGGCGGACTCGACCTCGAGCGGGTCAAGCTCATCAGCTTCGGCACGATGAATCCCGGGCCGTTCCGCTTCCAGATCGACGGCGTGCGCGTGGAATGAGGCGGAGTTAGGATTTCCCGGCATGTCTCCACGGCAGCTGCTCGCCAACATCCGCGAACCCCCCGCGACTTCGCTGGTCGGCTACATGCTGCGCCACGAAGGGCGCTTCATGCGGAACATGCCCTTCGTGATCCTGATCAATCTCGGCTGGATCTGGGTGTGGCCGCTGATCGCGCGCGAGTCGCTCCTCGGGGTGATGCTGCCCACTTTCATCGCCACGCTGGTCTTCGTGTACCTGCACCTGTGCGCATATTTTTACGGCGGGCCGGCGCGCGTGCGCCTGCGCTTCATCTTCGGCGAGTACCTGGTCGGCTACGCGCTCGCGCCGTTCAATCTGTCGGGCCTGGGCTTCCTGATCTTCGCGTTCTTCGTCACAGCCTTCTCGATGCCGCTGCGACACGCGCGCGTGCTGATCTTCTCGAGCATCGCGCTGTTCGCGGCGGAGACCGTGTTGCTGGGTCACGGCTGGCAGACGCTGGCGTACGTGATGACGCCCGCGATCCTGCTCGCCATCTCGGCGCTGTACACGGCGTACACCGGCATGCAGCAGCTGGCGCTCCGCCGCAGCAACGAGGAGATCATGCGCCTGGCGACGCTCGCCGAACGCGAGCGCATCGGCCGCGACCTGCACGACCTGCTGGGGCACACGCTGTCGGTGATCGCGCTCAAGTCCGAACTGGGGCGCAAGCTGATCGACCGCGACCTGGGCGCCGCGCGCAAGGAAATCGCCGAGGTGGAAAGCGTGGCGCGCGACGCGCTCGCGCAGGTACGCAACGCGATTTCCGGCATCCGCAGCACCGCGCTGTCGGCGGAGATCGTCGCGGCGACGGCGCTGCTCGAAGCGCAGGGGCTGATCGTCAAGTGCGAGACCGAGAACGTGAAGCTGCCGCACGATCGCGAGACCGCGCTCGCGCTGTCGCTGCGCGAGGCGGCCACCAACATCCGCCGCCACGCGCAGGCCAAGGGCGTGACCATCCGCGTGCGCAAGGAATCCGCCGCGGTCACCGTGGAAGTGGCCGACGACGGCCGCGGCGGCCGCATCGTGCCGGGCAACGGGCTGAACGGCATGCGCGAGCGGCTCGGCACGGTCGGTGGCACGCTCACGCTCGAGTCGAAGGAGAACGGCGGCACGCTGCTGCGCGCCAGCGTGCCGGTGGCGGCGTAGGATGCACGCATGATCCGCATACTGCTCGCCGAGGACCAGGCCATGGTGCGCGGCGCGCTCGGCGCGCTGCTCAGGATGGAGCGCGACATCGAGGTGGTCGGCACGGCGCCGGACGGACTGCAGGCACTGTCGGAATGCCGCCGCCTGCGGCCGGATATCGTCGTGACGGACATCGAGATGCCCGGCATGACGGGCATCGAGCTCGCGCAGAAGATCCAGGCGGATGCGCTGCCGATCAAGGTGGTCATCGTGACCACGTTCGCGCGCCAGGGCTACCTGCGCCGCGCGCTCGACGCCGGCGTCAAGGGCTACCTGCTGAAGGACTCCCCCGCCGAGCAGCTCGCGCAGGCGCTGCGCAACGTGCATCGCGGCGGCCGGGCCATCGATCCGGCACTCGCCGTGGAAGCCTGGAACGAATCCGATCCGCTGAACGACCGCGAACGGCAGACGCTGCGCCTGTCCGGCGAGGGCCTGTCCGCCCCGCAGATCGCCGAGCAGCTGGGGCTGTCCGCCGGCACGGTGCGCAACTACCTCTCCGAGGCCATCGGCAAGCTCGGCGCGAACAACCGCATCGACGCCTACCGCCTCGCCCGCCAGCGCGGCTGGCTGTAGTTCGGTGGTGCCGAGTTCGGTGGTGCCGGGCACCTATCCCCCGGCACCTATCCGCGGCCGATGTAGGGCATCTTGGTGGCGAGGAGGGTCATGAACTGCACGTTGGCCTCCGGCGGTAGTTTCGCCATCGACAGCACCGCGTCGGCCACGTGCTTCACGTCCATCATCGGCTCGGCCTGCGGCAGTTTCGCGGCCAGCTCGGTCAGTGCGTTGCCGATGTCGATCTGCCCCACGGCGATGTCGTACTTGCGTCCGTCCAGCGAGGCGGATTTCGTCAATCCCGTCACGCCGTGCTTGGAGGCCGTGTAGGGCGCCGAATTCGCCCGCGGCACGTGCGCCGAGATCGACCCATTGTTGATGATGCGCCCGCCGCGCGGATCCTGGTCCTTCATGAGGCGGAACGCCTGCTGCGTGCACAGGAACGTGCCCGTCAGGTTGACGTCGATGACCGCGCGCCACTGTTCGAACGTCAGGTCTTCCAGGTTCACACCGAACGGCACGCCGACGCCGGCATTGTTGAACAGCACGTCGAGCCGGCCGAACTTCGCGCGCGTGGCGTCGAACAGCGCGCGCACCTGCAGCGGATCGGCGACGTCCACTTCGTACACCAGCGTCTGCGCATCACCCCCGGCCCTGGCGACTTCGGCCAGCGGCGCGGCATGCCGGCCGGCCAGCACGACCCGGAATCCGTCCGCCAGGAACGCCAGCGCCGTGGCCTTGCCGATGCCGCTGCCCGCGCCCGTGACGAGCGCCACCTTCTTCTCCAGCACTAACTATCTCCGCGCCGCGTGACCAGTCCGAGGAACCGGCCGTCCTCGTCCACTTTCAGCGCCATCTCGATGGGCTGACAACAAACCTGACAATCCTCGACATAAATGCACGAACCGCCACTGGCGTCCGCCTGCGTGCCGAAGGATTCTCCGCAGTATGGGCAATCCACCGTGACGAACTCCGCCGCCAGCGAACTGTCCGTAGAGGACACATCGGACGCGCCGTCGATCGCCGGCTCGAGCCCGTACAGCTCGTCGATCTCGGCGTCGCTCAGCGGTTTTTCAGGAGGATCGGCATGCATCGCCCCCGCATGATGACACGACTGCTGCTGCTCGTCGGCGCGTGCGTCATGACCCTCGGCTACTCGAAGTGCGTGTTCGTCGACGGCGAGGGCCGCGGCAGTATCGGCGATGACCATCCCGGTGCCGG
Organism: Steroidobacteraceae bacterium; assembly: GCA_035718265.1. Classification (GTDB taxonomy): domain Bacteria; phylum Pseudomonadota; class Gammaproteobacteria; order Steroidobacterales; family Steroidobacteraceae; genus CADEED01. The sequence continues at coordinate 10,569 of DASTHJ010000108.1, forward strand.
CGACGATTTCGCCACCTCGCTCGTGCTGCGCGATTCCACCGGTACCGCCACCACCAGCTTCGTGATGGGCGAGCCGATCCGCTTCGACCTGGAAATCGGGAACCTGCGGAACCGCACCACCACGCTGCGGTTTCCCGACGCGCAGATCTACGACTTCTACCTCTTCGATGCGGACGACCGGGTCCTGTGGCGCTGGTCCGAGGACATGGCCTTCGCCCAGGTCGTCACCCGGCTCACGTTCGCCCCGCGCGCCACGCGCAGCTACACCCTGACCTGGAACGGGGTGCTCGCCGACGGCACCCAGCTGCCTGCCGGCCAGTACCGCGCCCGCGGCGTGATCGTCGCGGATGAATTCACCGGGGATCCCCTGGATCCCGGCGAACTGGGCTCCAGGCGGGTCGATTTCACCGTCCGCTGAGGGTCTGGCGCCGGCACTGCACCCTGCGACCGGCGGCCGTTCGTATGAGGTACAAACGCCCTCACAGGAGCCTGCCGTGCCGAAAATCCCCCTGCCCGCCCTCGCTGCCGCCGCCCTGCTGGTCCTGCCCGCCGCCGCCGGCGCCGCCGGCCCGGAGCTGCGCATTCCGGATTTCAGCCATCTCACCGCCCACGCGCGGGAATCCACGGACGTCACGCTCGACGGCTTCCTGCTGCGCCTGGCGCAACACTTCGCCGCCCGGGAGGAGCAGGACGACGAGCTGTCCATCCTCAAGGACATCAAGTCCGTGCGCGTGCGCAATTTCGAATTCGACTCCGAGGGCGCCTATTCGCGCGACGACATCGAAGCGGTGCGCAGGCAGCTCAACTCGCCGGGCTGGAGCCCGCTCGCCACCGTGCACCGGCGCGAACCGCGGGAAGACGTGGACGTGTTCCTGAACACGGCCGACGGCAAGATCCTGGGTCTGGCCGTGGTCGCCAGCGAGCCGCGCTCGTTTACCATCGTCAACATCGTCGGCAACATCGATCTCGACAAGCTGGCGCGCCTCGAGGGCCAGCTCGGCATCCCGAAAGTCACGCAGGAAGAGTGAGCGTCCCGGACGTACAAGTCGTCTCGTCGCTGCTGGGCCGCGCCCGGCAGGGCGACGACTCGGCGTTCGCCGCGCTGGTGCGGCAGCACCAGGCCTCGGTGTACAGCATCGGCTACCGCATGCTGAGCCGGCGCGACGCCGCCGAGGACCTGGCCCAGGACGTGTTCCTGCAGCTGTACCGCAAGCTGGATTCCATCGAATCCGTCGAGCATCTCGGCTACTGGTTGCGGCGCGTGGCCGCCAACCTCGCCATCGACCGGCTGCGCCGCGCGGCCTATGCGCCCACTCAGCCGCTCGAGGAAGAGGCCGACTTCGTCGCGCCGCACGCCGACGACGATCCGCTGATGACCCGCAGGCTCGCCGGCTTGCTGGGCGAGCTGTCGCCGGCGGCGCGCGCCGTGATGGTGCTGCGCTACCAGGAGGATCGCGACGTGGCGGAGATCGCCGCGGCGCTCGACATGCCCGTGAATACCGTCAAGAGCCACATCAAGCGGTCGCTGACCGCATTGCGCGGAAAAATGATCGGCGCCTCGCTGATCACCGCCGAGGAAGCGTCATGAACGACTTCGAAAGCCAGCTGCGGCGCGCGCTGCGCCCGATCGAACCGCCGGCCGGATTCGCCGAGCGGGTCATGCGTGCGTTGCCCGAACGGCGCGCAGCCGCCGCCGTGTTGCCACTGCCCACCCGCGCTGCGCCGACGCCGAGCCTTTGGCGCCGCCTGTCGACACCCGCCGCGCTCGCCGCCTCGCTGCTCATGGCGGTGCTGTTCGGCCAGCACCTGGCGATTCAGCGCTTCGAGGCCGAACAACGCGCCGGCCTCGCCGCCAGCCGTGAGCTGATGCAGGCGCTGCGCGTCACCAGTCAGAAACTCGACCTCACCTGGCAGGCGGTACAAAGCCCGCCGCCGGCGCGCGCCGAGGAGGAGAACCGCTCATGAATGCCCGCATGTTCCTGGCGCTCGCGGCCCTGCTCCTGGCAGGCCCGGCGCTGTCGCAAACCAAGGGCCAGATCCGGCTGCCGGAGATGGCAGGCCTTGCCGAGAAGGCCAGCGAATCGGTCAGTGTCACGCTCGATTCGAACCTGCTCGGGCTCGCCTGCCGCTTCCTGAACTCCGGCGATCCCGAGCAGGCCGCGGCCCGGGATGTCTGCAGCGCGCTCACCGGCATCTACGTGCGCAAGTTCACGTTCGATTCCGACTATGCCTATCCCAAGGCCGACATCGACGGCATCCGCCGGCAGCTCGCTTCTCCGGGCTGGAGCCAGATCGTCGGCGCCCGCAGCCGCAAGGAGCAGACCGACGTGAACGTCTACGTGCTCACCGAGGGCGGCAAGGCCAGGGGTCTCGCCATCATCGCCAGCGAGCCGCGCGAGTTCGCGATCGTCAACATCGTGGGCAACGTCGATCTCGAGCAGCTGCACGAGCTGAACCGCTTCGGCGTTCCGGACCTCGAGATCGACACCCCCGGGAAGGCAACGTCTCCGGCCCGGCCGGAGACGCGCCCGGCCGCCAAGCCGCCCGCGAAGTAGGGCCGCGCTTCACAGCGCGTCGGGTGCGCGCACGATGCCGCCGAACACGCCGAGCGCGAACAGCAGCACGGTGATGCCGTCGGCGACCAGCTCGAAGACGTACATGGCCTGCGGCTGCACGTCCGCCGGCACCCAGCGCCGCAGCAGCAGCACGATCACCTGCAGCGCGGCGCCGACCAGCAGCAGCTCTGTGGACGAGGCCTGCGGTTGATGGAACATCCAGCCGTACCCCGCGATCAGCGCGGTGATGATCAGACCGCGCACGCGGGAGCTGAGCCGCATCTCGCGCGGTGATTCCTGCATCCAGCGCCTCACGCGGGACAGGTGTCGAGGAACGAGAACCGCTCGCCGGGGCGCGCGGCATCGGGCGCGGCGAAGGCTTCGCGGAACGTGAAGGCCTGGGGCGACGGCCCCTCGCGGCGCAACTGTTCGAGCCGCGCGACCGCCTCGGCGACCGGCGGCTGGTGGCCGGCCTTCACCCACCACAACACCATGTAGGCCTCCGCCATGCGCGTGAACCATTCGCGCCGGCGGCGCATGACGGGCGCATGCGCCGATTGATAGGCGAAGGCCTTCAGCGAGTCGACGTCGCGCCAGGTGGACAGGTTGATGATGACGTCCTCGCCGAGCGGCCGCACCGTGGTCGCGTCGTTGCCGTCCTCCTTGAAGCGCCACACGAAGCCGTCCGTGTCTTCCGCCAGCGCGTTGATGCGATCCAGGTTGTCGACGAAGTCCTTGAGCTCGGGTGAGTCGAGCGGCGCCTTGAGGCGCGCCACGTTGAGCTCGGCGAGTTGCCAGGAGGACATGGAAGCTCCTTTTCAATGGGTCCTGAAGGGTTCGAACGAAAAAATGAAGGTGAAGATCATGAGCGCGGTGAGCGCCTGGGCGATCAGGCTGGCGAGTATCGCACGCACGACCACCCACCATCTGCGGCCGCGATAGAACTGCGCGGCAGCATATGCGAAGTAGACCAGCCAGGCGCCATGGTACAGCGGCACGAATACCGGGTTCGCGGCCGGAACCCTGGCGAAATAGATAGCCGGCGTCGCCACCAGGGCGAGGATCAGGATCCTGAAGCCGGAGGTGTACGCGGCAAGTACCAGGTGCTCGGCGTAGTACAGCCGTTGGTCGCGGAACAGCAGCGCGCAGGCGCCGGTGAGCAATGGCATCTGCATCAGGATGACGATGTTGATGTGGCGCTGCAGGAAGCTGACGGAGCCAATTTCCACGTTGGACTTGAAGTACTGCACGCCGGTGAGCACGACCATGAAGCTCGCCAGGCCGACCGTGATCACCAGGAATGCGAGCGGACCGAAGTGCTTCTTGCGCTTGCCCTCGACGTACTCGCGCGCCACCCGGCCGGGGTGCAGCGCCAGCCCCTTGATCAGTGCCAGGATGCTGTGATCGACGTGCGTCAGCGCGTGCAGGAAATCGTGCGCGATCTGGCCCATGGTGAGCCGCAGCGGCGAAGTGCGCTGGCCGCAGGACGCGCAAAAGCGGTGCTCCGCGGACAAGGGCAGCTCGCAGTTGCGGCACCGGAGCGACGCTTGCCCGTTCGCGACCGGTCGATCCATGGCTGTACGGAATTGCATTCCCTACAGCCCCCGCGCGATGACCTCTTTCATGATCTCGTTCGTACCGCCGTAGATGCGTTGCACGCGCGAGTCGGCGAACAGCCGGCAGACCAGGTACTCGTTCATGTAGCCGTAGCCGCCATGCAGCTGCACGCACTCGTCGAGCACCTGCTGCTGCATGTCGGTGATCCACCACTTGGCCATGGAGGCGGTTTCGGTATCGAGCTTGCCGGCCACCAGGTCCATGACGCAGCGATCCGAGAACACGCGCGCGATGCGCGTGATGCTGGCGAGCTCGGCGAGCTTGAAGCGCGTGTTCTGGTAATTCCAGACCGGCTGGCCGAAGGTCTTGCGCTCGCGCACGTACTTGAGCGTCTCCTCGACGCCGCCTTCCATCGCGCCCACGGCGCCGACCGCGATCACCGTGCGTTCGTACGGCAGGTCGTGCATGAGCTGGTGCATGCCCTTGCCCTCCTCGCCGCCGAGCAGGCAATCCGCGGGCACGCGCACGCCTTCGAAGAACAGTTCCGAAGTGTCCTGGCCGTGCAGGCCCATCTTGTCGAGCACGCGACCGACGCGATAGCCGGCGAGATCCTGGGTCTCCACCATGAGGATGGACAGGCCGCGGTTGCGATCTTCCACATCGGTGCGCACGACCAGCATCAGCAGCCCGGCGAGCCAGCCATTGGTGATGAAGGTCTTGGCGCCGTCGACCACGTAGTGATCGCCTTTTCTCACGGCTCGTGTGCGGATGCCCTTCAGGTCCGAGCCGGTGCCCGGCTCGGTCATGCAGATGGCGCCGACCAGTTCACCGCGCGCCAGGCGCGGCAGCCAGCGCCGCTTCTGCTCCTCCGTGCCGTGATTGAGCACGTAGTGCGAGCACATGCTGTGCACGCCCTGGCCGAACGCGCCGAGACCACGGCGCGCGAGCTCCGTGTACATCACGGCCTCGTGGCGGAAATCGCCGCCGCCGCCGCCGTATTCGGCCGGCACGTCGAGCAGCAGCAGGCCGGTGTCGCCGGCCTTGCGCCAGGTGTCGCGATCCACGTGGTGCTGCTCGCGCCAGCGCGCGTCGTGGGGAAGCATTTCGCTTGCGATGAAGCGCACGACGGTGTCGCGGAACACCTCGAGGTCGTCGTCCATCCAGGGAATGACGTAGGGATTCATCGGGCTTGTTTTATCACGGCCGAGGAGGTTCGTGCCGACTCAGGGCGACGCCGGCGAAACTCAGTGGTTGCAGGCTTGCTTCCTGCGCTCGATCGAATACGGTTGCCCGGCACGCAGCCCGATCACGGACTGTCCTCGCTTGAACAGCGACGAGCGGATCGTGAAACGACCCTCATGGCCGGCGAGGAGCTCGAGACGGCGCGCGCCGCAGGCATCCCACTCGATGTCGACCGTCAGATCACCACGCGCACGGATGCCGCTCACGCTGCCTTTCGACCACGCCTTCGGCAATGCCGGCAGCACGTCGATCACCCCGTGCTGACTCTGCAGCAACATTTCGACCATGCCGGCCGTGGCGCCGTAATTGCCGTCGATCTGGAACGGCGGATGGGTGTCCCAGAGATTGGGCAGCGTGCTGTCCCTGAGCAGGCCCGCCAGTAGTTTGTGCGCACGATCGCCGTCGCGCAGCCGCGCCCAGAAATTGATCTTCCACGCGCGGCTCCAGCCGGTGCTGGCGTCACCGCGCGCGTCCAGCGTCACTCGCGCGGCCTGCGCCAGTGCCGCATCCTGCAGCGGATCGATGCCGCGGCCCGGGTGCAGTGCGAACAGGTGTGAGACGTGGCGGTGATCGTCCTTTGGGTCGTCGAGATCCGCTTTCCACTCCTGCAACTGGCCCCACTTGCCGACGCGCAGGCCGCGATCGAGCTTGCCCAGTGCCTCCTCCACGCGCGCGCCGAACTCGGCGTCGCCGACGAGCGGCGCCGCCTCGGAACAACTGACGAACAGGTCGGCGACGATCTGCTGCGACATCGAGGCGCCGGCCGTGAACGGGCCGTGCTCGGGCGAGTAGCTGGGGCTCACCACCAGCCTGCCGTCGCGCGGATCGGTGACCAGCGTCGCGAGCCAGAACTCCGCGGCGCCTTTCATGACGGGCCAGGCGCGTTCGCGCAGGAACTGCTCGTCGCCGCTGAAGCGGTAGTGCTCGTAGAAATGCCGGGCCAGCCAGGCGGCGGCCTCGGGCTGCCAGAAGGCGGTCGGCCAGTCGATGGGCCCGACATAGCCCCAGGCATTGGTGTTGAGGAACAGCGTCCATCCGGGCGCGCCGAAGTAGCGCTGCGCGGCGAGCCGGCCCGGTGTCAGCAGGCTGTCGACGAAGTCGAACAGTGGCGCGGTGGTCTCGGCGAGATTCGCGCTCTCGGCCGGCCAGTAGTTCATCTGCAGGTTGATGTTGACGTGGTAGTCGGCGTTCCAGGGCGGCGTGGCCTTGTCGTTCCACACGCCCTGCAGGTTCGCGGGCAGCGAGCCGGCGCGCGAGGCGGCGATCAGCAGGTAGCGGCCGTAGTTGAAATACAGCTGCTCGAGCGCGCGGTCCGCGGCGGAGTTGCCGCCGCCGTACTGCGCGCGCAGTCGGTCTGTCGGTAGTTGGATGTCGGCGGCGCCGAGGTCGAGCCGCACGCGCGCGAAAAGCGGCTGGTAGTCCTCGTCGTGGCGGCGCGCGAGCTGCGTGTATTGGCGCGCCGCGGCTTCGTCGGCGTCGTGCACGGCCTGGACCAGCGGGTCGACGCCGGGGTCGCGGTAATCCGGGTAGCGCAGCCGGTAGTTGGTGCGTGCGGCGAGGATGAACACCACGGCACAGTCGCCGTCGAACAGCATGGCTTCGCCTTCCGCGCGCACGCCGCTGCATTGCGGGATCATCAGCAGCGCCACGGCATACTTCAGGCCGTTCGATTTCAACGCGCCGGAAACGGTGAGCCGCGCGTATTTGCCGGTGGTGTCGATGCGCGTCTCGGCCGTGCGGTTGTCGGGCACCGTGTAGCGCGCGCGCAGCTTCTGCGGGCCGGTGCTGACCCAGCGGCCGACCAGCACCTGGTCGGGGTAGGACATGAACCAGTCGCGCAGGAAGCCGGCGTGGCCGCGCTTGAACCTGACGCGCGCGGTGGCGCTGGCCAGGTCGAGTTCGCGCCGGTAGTCAGTGGCTTCGCCGGCGGCGCTGGCGCTCTCGATGATCAGGTCGCCGAAGCTCTGGTAGTCGCCGTAGTTGTGCATCTTGCGGCCGAGCTGGCTGGCCACGGCTTCGGGTTCGAGCGTGGAGCCGTCGAGCAGCTTCTTGCCCACGGCTGTCGTGGTGGCGACCTGAGACTCGGCGGGCAGGCCGTAGTCGTATCCGCCTTCCGACCCCGGGCCACCGGTCCGCAGGGATTTCTCGGAGATCTGCAGGCGCTCGGAGGCCACGCCGCCGAACACCATCGCGCCCATGCGGCCGTTGCCGATGGGCAGGGCTTCCTTCTCCCAGTCGGTGGCGGGCTGGTCATACCACAGCAGGTTGGCTTCGGCGGCTTCGCAGAAGGATGCACACGCAATGAGGAAGACGCAGGAGCTCAATCGAAAAAATGGGGACATTCCTCATTTCCTGGCAAACGGGGACAGGCATCGAACGGCGATGGTCCCGAGGGTATCGCTACACAATGGTCGGCAGGAAGGGCCGGGCACCGCGGCGAGGCGGATGCGGGTCGGCAGGCGCGAAATCGAGTCTGTCCCCGTTTGCTAGGAAACGGGGAATGTCCCCATTACGCGTTGACGGCTTTGAGGACGCGTTGGGGCTGGGCGATGCCGTAGCCCTGCGCGTAGTCGACGCCGAGCGAGGTGAGCATCTGGATGATCTCGGCGTTCTCGGCGAACTCGGCGATGGTCTTCTTCCCGGTGAGATGCCCGATCTCGTTGATGGAGCGCACCATCTCGCGGTCGATGGGATCGTGCAGGATTTCGCGCACGAAGCTGCCGTCGATCTTGAGGAAGTCGACGGGAAAATGCTTGAGGTAACCGAACGACGACAGGCCCGTGCCGAAGTCGTCGAGCGCGAAGCGGCAGCCGAGCTCGCGCAGTGCCTGGATGAAGCGGTTGGCCTGCGAGAAGCTCGCGACCGCCGCGGTCTCGGTGATCTCGAAGCAGATCTTCGAGGCGTCGATGCCGCTCTTCTGGAACTGCTCGATGACGAACGGCAGGAACTTGTCG
>DASTHJ010000109.1:0-2565 GCA_035718265.1 Steroidobacteraceae bacterium
CCAGCGATTCCCGCGTCGCCCGCAGGCTTTCAGGGAAGTCTTCCGCCTTGTGCCCCAGATATGCAAAGCACTGCTGCATGTGCAGCGCGAGCGGATAGTAGATCTCCGCGCCCACGCCATTCGCCGCAAGGTGCGCGCGCAGCTCGTCGCGGCGCTGCACGCGTATGCAGTACTGGTTGTAGATGTGGCGGGCGCCGGCGGCGGCGCGCGGCGGCGTCCGTACGTGCGTTCCAAGATCGGCCTTCGCGAAGGCAGCGTCGTAATAAGCCGCGTTACGCGCCCGCGCGGCGCTCCAGTCATCCAGGTGCGGCAGCTTCACGTTGAGCACCGCCGCCTGGATCTCGTCCAGCCGGAAATTGCCGCCGATCAGCTCGTGGAAGTACTTCGGCTCCATGCCGTGCACGCGCAGCTTCATCAACCGCGCCGCCAGGTGCTCGTCGTTGGTCACGCACATGCCGGCATCGCCGAAGGCGCCGAGATTCTTGGTCGGGAAGAACGAGAGACAGCCGACCGTACCCGTCGAGCACGCGCGACGTCCCTGCGCATCCTCGGCGCCAATGGCCTGCGCCGCGTCCTCGATGACCGGCAAATGGTAGTGCCGCGCGATCTCCAGGATGCGGCTCATGTCCGCGACCTGCCCGTACAGGTGCACCGGCATGATGGCGTGCACGCGTCCGCCGGTGCGCAGGTTGACGAGCTTGCCGTCGCGCATCTCGCAGTGCTTCCCGATGAACTGCTCGATCGCGTCCGGCGAGATGTTGAAGCTGTCGGGTTCGATGTCGACGAACACCGGGCGCGCACCGGTGCGGGCGATGGTTCCGGCAGTGGCAAAGAACGTATACGGTGTCGTGATGACTTCGTGGCCGGCGCCGATCTCCAGCCCCATGAGTGCGATCAGCAGCGCGTCGGTGCCCGAGGAAATGCCGATGCCGTACTTGCAGCCGCAGTACGCCGCGGTCGCGGCCTCGAGCGCCTTCACCTCGGGTCCGAGGATGAAGTACTGGGATTCGCTGACGCGCAGGATGGCCGCGTCGAGCTCGCTCTTGAGGGCGCGGTACTGGGGTTTGAGGTCGAGCAGCGGGACTTTCACGGCCCGCGCACTTTACCTCATCGTCATCCGAGGTTCGTCACCCGCGTCGCCGCCGGCGCCTGCGTCTTGTAGTACTCGAGATACCAGTCGACGAAGCGGCGGATGCCGACTTCGACCGACGTCGCCGGCTTGTAGCCCACGTCGCGCACCAGGTCCTCGACGTCGGCGAAAGTGTCGGGGACGTCGCCCGCCTGCAGCGGCAGCATGTTCTTGACCGCCTTGCGCCCCAGGCACTCTTCGAGGACTTCGATGTAGCGGATCAGGTCGACCGGCGCGTTGTTGCCGATGTTGTAGATGCGGTACGGCGCGCTCGAGGTCGCCGGGTCCGGGTTGCCGCCGCTCCAGGACGGATTCGGCGCCGCAACACGGTCGCAGGCGCGCACCACGCCCTCGGCGATGTCGTCCACGAAGGTGAAGTCCCGCTTGTGGTGCCCGTGGTTGAACACGTCGATCGGCTTGCCTTCCAGGATGTTCCGGGTGAACAGGAACAGCGCCATGTCCGGACGTCCCCACGGACCGTAGACGGTGAAGAAGCGCAGGCCGGTCACCGGTAGTTTGAACAGCGCCGCGTAGTTGTGCGCCATCAGCTCGTTGGCGCGCTTGGTGGAGGCGTACAGCGACAGCGGATGATCGACGCCGCGATGCGGCGTGAACGGCATGTTGGTATTGAGGCCGTAGACGGAGCTGGTGGACGCGAACACCAGGTGCTCGGCGCCATTGTGGCGGCAGCCCTCGAGCACGTTCAGCGTGCCGGTCACGTTGCTGTCGACGTAGGCCTGCGGATTCTCGAGCGAGTAGCGCACGCCGGCCTGCGCGGCCAGGTGGATCACGCGCGGAAATTTCTCGCGCGCGAACAGCGACTTCATGCCGCCCTTGTCGGCGAGATCCATCTTGACGAAGCGGAACTTCGGCTCGCGCTGCAGGATGGCCAGGCGCGCGCGCTTCAGCGTCGGATCGTAGTAGTCGTTGAGGTTGTCGAGGCCGACCACCTCGTCGCCGCGCGCGAGCAGCTTCTGCGCGGTGTGGAATCCGATGAACCCGGCGGCGCCGGTGACGAGCAGCTTCATGCGTGCATCTTACAGCCGGCCGTCGACCTGGTGTGCCGGGAATACGTACTTGATGTCGTAGACCACGTGATTCTTCTTGCAGGCCTTGCGCACCCGCTCCGCGCCGTATTCCCGAAACTGGCGATGACCGACTGCCACCACGGCCGCATCGTACACGCCCGTGGAAATCCGCTTGATGGGACGAATCCCGTATTCGTGTTCGGCTTCCGCCGAATCTATCCACGGATCGTGGACATCGACACGCGCGCCAAATCGCTTGAGCTCACGCACCATGTCAGCGACTTTCGAATTGCGGATATCCGGGCAGTTTTCCTTGAACGTGAGGCCCAGCACGAGGATGCGCGACCCCTTCGCAAGGATTCCCTTCGTGGCCATGAGCTTGATGATCTCTCCGGCCACATGACCGGC
>DASTHJ010000110.1:0-5411 GCA_035718265.1 Steroidobacteraceae bacterium
TGCCACGCACGACTGCAAGGCAGACCTGCCGCGGATAACATATCGGCCATGGACCTGTACAACGACCTGCTCCCGGATCCGCTGCCCGCCGAGCCGATGGCGCTGGCCGGCGCCTGGCTCGGCACGGCGCTGGCGGCGCGCCAGCAGCCCAATCCCGACGCCATGGTGCTCGCCACCGCCACCCCCGAGGGGCAGCCCTCGGCGCGAATCGTGCTCTGCAAGGAACTGGACGCGGAACTGGGCCGCGTGTCGTTCGTCACGAACTTCGATTCCCGCAAGGGTCGCGAGCTGGAGCAGAACCCGCGCGCCGCACTGCTGTTCCACTGGGATCACGCGCACCGGCAGATCCGCATCGAGGGCATCGTCGTCAAGGCGCCGGCGGCCGAGAGCGACGCGTATTTCGCCACCCGCAACTGGCAGCGCCGCATCGGCGCCTGGGCCAGCGCGCAGAGCCAGCCGCTGCGCTCGCGCGAGCAGTTGAACGCGGCCGTGCGCGCCGCCGCGGAGCGCTTCGGCCTGCCGCACCCGACCGCGGAGAACATCGACGAGCCGCAGTCGCAGCCCATTCCGCGGCCGCCCTTCTGGGGCGGCTACTACGTCTGGGCGGACGCCGTCGAGCTGTGGATCGAGGGCCCGGCCAGGATCCACGAGCGCGCGCGCTGGACCCGTTCCCTAACTACCGCGGGCGCCGGGTTCCGGCCCGGGCCGTGGTCGGCCACGCGCCTGCAGCCCTGAGCGGAGTGCCCGCCAGGTGTGGCGCAAGCTGCGGATCGGGATCCTGCTGTTCTTCCTGGCGGTGGCGGCCTATTCGACGCTGCACGACCGGCTGAGCACCACGAGCTGGGACGAGACGCTGTGGATCGGCGTGTTCCCGATAAACGCCGACGACGGCAGGACCGGCGCCGACTACATCGCGCGCCTGGATGACGCGCAGCTCGCCGACATCGAGCGTTTCATCAACCAGCAGGCGCACGCCCACGGCGTGTCGCTCGACCGGCCGGTGCGCGTCGATCTCTACCCGCAGGTGCGCGAAAAGCCGCCGCCGCACGACGCCGGGGGCAACATCTTCACGACCATGTGGTGGAGCCTGAAGCTGCGGCTGTATGCGCGGCGCAACGCGCATCCCGCGGGGCGCGCGCCGCCCACGATCCGGATTTTCGTGCTGTACCACGACCCCTCGTTCGACGAGCCCGTGCCGCACTCGGTCGGCCTGCAGAAAGGACTGGTCGGCGTGGTGCATGCGTTCGCCGACGCCTCGATGACCCGGACCAACAACGTGGTCATCGCGCACGAAATCCTGCACACCCTCGGCGCCACCGACAAGTACGAGCTGGACAGCCTGGCGCCGCTCTATCCCGCGGGATACGCGGAACCCGACCGCGACCCGCTGTATCCCCAGGTGCTCACCGAGATCATGGCCGGGCGCAGGGCGGTCGACGAGCACACCTTCGAAATGCCGGAGACTCTCGACGAGGTGGTCGTGGGCGCCGCCACGGCCGCGGAGATCCGCTGGAGCAGCCCGCCGTGAGCGAGCTGCGGGCGCAGCGGCTGCGCATCACGGTTCCCGGCCGCGTGCTGGTCGACGACCTCGATTGCGTGATCCACGGCGGCGAGTTCATCGCCGTGCTGGGCAGCAATGGCACGGGGAAATCCCTGCTGTTGCGCACGCTGGCGGGCCTGCGCCCCGCCAGCGGCGGCAGCGTGCTGCTCGATGGCGCGCCGCTCACGGCGCTGCCACGCCGTGCGATCGCGCAGCGCATGGGATTCCTGCCGCAGGACCCGGACGCGCCGCCGCAGGGGTCGCTGTTCGAGTCGGTGCTGCTCGGCCGGCATGCGCATCTCGGCTTCTGGGAATCGCAGAGCGCGGAAGATGCGCAACGCGCGACGCGCGCGCTGGCGAGCGTCGGACTCGACACGCTCGGCCCGCGCGAGCTCGCGACTCTTTCCGGGGGCGAGCAGCGGCGCGCCGCGATCGCACGCCTGCTCGTCCAGGCGCCGGCCATCTACCTGCTGGACGAGCCGACCAATCACCTGGATCCGGCACAGCAACTCGGCATCCTCGAGCACATGCGCACGCTCTCGCGTGCCGGCGCCGCCGTGATCGTCAGCCTGCACGAGCCCAACCTGGCATTGCGCTTCGCGGACCGCGCCTGGCTGCTGGCCGGCGACGGCCCGATGGACATCGTCGATTGCCAGGCGCTCGGACCGCGCCACCTCGCGCGGCTCTACGGCGTCGAATACGCCGAGGCGCGCATCGGCGAGCTGCGCCTCATGACGCCGGCCCGGACTGTCGGCAGTCGCTGACCACCGCGATGCGCAACGCATCGGCGGTGAATTCGCCCTCGTAGCCGAACCAGCGCGTGGCCACTTGTTCCAGGCGCGCACGCCGCTCCGGCGCGCTTTCCCAGGCGATCTCCTGGATACGCAATACCCGATCGAGCGGCTCGCCCTGCTTTTTCATCTCGAGCGCGCGCCGCGCCACCTGCAGCTCCACCGCGCAATGCGCCGGCACGCTCTCCCCGGGCGGCTCGCGCGCCGCGGTCATCGATTCTTCGGGCGGTGGGTCCGCGACTTCGGGCTGCGGATCGTGCGCTACCGACTGCTGCGCGGGCACGGGCTTGCGCGCATGTACCTCGGCCAGGCGCTTGCTCGCGTTGTAGGCGTACACCAGCGCCGCGACGCTCAGGATTCCCAGGACTCCCCAGCGCAGGAATACACCCATGCTCAGGCTCCGAAACGCAGGCGTTCCAGCACGGCCTCGTGCAGCTTGCCGTTGGTCGCCAGCACGTGAGTGGTCGACAAGCCCACCGCCCCGCCGGCGAGATCCGTGAAGCGACCGCCCGCTTCCTCGACGATGACCGTCAGCGCCGCGACGTCCAGGATATTGACGTCCGACTCGATCACCACGTCGAGCGCGCCGCGCGCCAGCAGGTGGTAGTGCACGAAATCACCATAGCCGCGGATGCGATTGACGCTGCCGATCAGCTCGCCGAAACGCTGCCACGCCGGCGAGGCGGCCAGGGTCCTGAGATTGCCGCTGGAGACGATCGCGCCCTCGAGCGCGGCCACCGGGCCGACCTGGATGCGCTTGCCATTGAGGAACGCTCCCTGGCCACGCTCCGCCCAGGCCAGCTCGTCGTAGGCCGGCGCCGAGGACACGCCCAGCACGAACCGCCCGCCGCGCATCAGTGCGATCTGTGTCGAGAAGAACGGGCTCTCGCGCACGAAGGACTTCGTGCCGTCGATGGGATCCACCAGCCAGACGCTCTCGGCATCGATGGCGGATTTGCCGGTTTCCTCGCCGTAGAAGCCGTAGGACGGAAAGCGGCGCGTCAGCAGGTCGCGGATCGCTTCCTCCGAGCGAACGTCGGCTTCGGTGACGGGAGTCTTGTCGGCCTTCACCTCGATCCTGACGTTGCGTTGATAGAAGCCGCGGATCACCTCGGCGGCGGCGCGGGCCGCGTCGAGCGCGGCTTCGAGTTCGGAAGATAGGTCGCGGGATGACATGGCCGGCGAAGCGTGCGGGTCCACCCGGGACCTGTCAATTCACGCCGAATCCCGTTAAAGTTCGCGCGCCGCAAGGTGACGGGAAGCTGGTGAGATGCCAGCACTGCCCCCGCAACGGTAAGTGAACCCAAGCGCATCAGATGCCACTGAGTCCTCGCGGACTCGGGAAGGCGATGCGCCCGGAGCGTCCGCGCTCCAGTTCACGAGTCCGGAGACCGGCCTTGCGGCGTTCGTCCCACTTCAACCCCCCATGCGGGAGTGCATGGAAAGGTACTCAATGAACCAGAAACTTCTGGCGACGCGCATCGCGTTCGCCGTCTCCGCTGCATGCGTTTCCACCGGCGCATGGTCCCAGGACGACTTGCAGGAAACCATCGTCACCGCGACGCGCACGCCAGTGGCGCTCGATGCGGTGGATGCTCCCGTGATCGTGATCACGCGCCAGGACATCGAGCGATCACTGGCCACCGACGTCAGCGAGATATTGCAGGGCCAGGCGGGCCTGGAAATTGCCCGCAATGGCGGCCCGGGCCAGACCACCTCGCTGTTCATGCGCGGCACCGACAGCAACCACACGGTCGTGCTCATCGACGGCGTGCGCATCAATCCGGGCACGATCGGCGGCGCCGCGCTGCAGAGCATCGCGCCCGAGTCGCTGGAGCGCATCGAGATCGTCAAGGGGCCGCGTTCCGCGCTGTACGGCACCGACGCGATCGGCGGCGTGATCCAGCTGTTCACACGTGGCGCCGCCAGGAGCGGCGCGAGCGCCGGCGCCACCTACGGCAGCCACGAGACGCAGCAATTGTTCGGCGACGCCGCCGTGGTCGTCAGCGATGCGTTCCGGTTCGGCGTCGGTGGCAGCTACGCGGAAAGCGCCGGCATGCCCACCTTCGTCGACGACTCGATCGACCGCGGCTACCGCAATACCACCGGGCGTGCCTACGCGGAGCTCGACGCCACCAGTTCGCTGACCTTTCGCGGCCGCGCGTTCCATGCCGCGGGCCGCACGGAATACACGAACCCGACGTTTTCGGTTCCGCCGTACGAGCCCGTGTCGCAGGATTTCGAGAACAGCGTGTACTCGCTCGAGGCGGACTTTCACGGCACCGACGGCCTGGGACTGCGCGCCAGGCTGAGTCGCATGCGCGACGACATCGACCAGAACCAGGCGAATTTCGCGGGCCTGGATTTCGCTCACACGCGCCGCGACAACCTCGACGTGCAGCTGGATCTCGCCGAACTGCACGCGCATGCCCTGAGCATCGGCGCGCAGTACAGTGACGAGCACACCGAGGCGATGTCGTTCGGCACCGGCTTCGACGAAAGCACGAGCGTCGCCCAGGCGTTCGTGCAGGACCAGTTCACCGCCGGTCGCCTGAACTCGCGCCTGGCGGTCGGGTTCGTGGACCACGAGACCTCCGGCAGCGAAGTCACCTGGAATGTCGAGTTCGGCGTGGGCTTCGAGGGCGGCACCCGCATCGCGGTGCTGGGTGGCAAGGCGTTCCGCGCGCCGGACAGTACCGACCGCTTCGGCTTCGGCGGCAACCCGGAGCTGCAGCCGGAGGTCTCCGAACAGTACGAGCTGAGCGTGCGGCAGAAACTCGGACAACGGCACCAGCTTTCGCTGTCGGCCTTCGACAACCGCATCCGCGATCTCATCAACTTCGTGGTCACCGACCCGGTGACGTTCGACGGCCGCAACGAAAACGTGGATCGCGCCCGCATCAAGGGCGTGGAACTGGGGTACCGGTTCACGGGCGAGGCCTGGCACGCGCGTGCCGAGCTGACCTTGCAGGATCCGCGTGACGAGTCCACCGACGAGCGGCTGCTGCGGCGCTCGCGCGAGTCGCTGATGCTGGCCGTCGACCGCGACGTCGGCAAGCTCGACCTGGGCCTCGACGTCA
>DASTHJ010000111.1:0-4632 GCA_035718265.1 Steroidobacteraceae bacterium
ATCGTCACGGCGTACAACGACATGCTCTCGGCGCACCGGCCGTACGAGTCGTATCCAGACGTGATCCGCGCCGCGGCGCGCCTCGCCGGGGCGACGGCGCAGGTGGCCGGCGGCGTGCCCGCGATGTGCGACGGCGTCACGCAAGGCCGTGCCGGCATGGAGCTGTCGCTGTTCAGCCGCGACGTGATCGCGCTGGCGACGGTGGTCGCGCTGTCGCACGAGGCATTCGACGGCGCGCTGCTGCTGGGCATCTGCGACAAGATCGTGCCGGGGCTGTTCATCGGCGCCGCCTCGTTCGGCCAGCTGCCCATCATCTTCACGCCGGGCGGGCCCATGCCCACCGGCAACATCGCCAACCGGCAGAAGGCCGAAGTGCGGCAGCGCTATGCCGAAGGCCAGGCGACGCGCGACGAGCTGCTGGCGGCCGAGATGGCCTCGTACCACGGCGCCGGCACGTGCACGTTCTACGGCACCGCCAATTCCAACCAGATGCTCATGGAGCTCATGGGCCTGCACGTGCCGGGCGCGGCGTTCGTGAATCCCGGCACGCCGCTGCGGCACGCGCTCACCGTCGCCGCCACGCAGCGCGTCGCGCAGACCACGGCGCTGGGCGCGGACTATCTACCGTTCGTCGAGGTGGTCGATGAGCGCTCGTTCGTCAATGCCATCGTGGGACTGATGGCGACCGGCGGCTCCACCAACCACGTGATCCACCTGGTGGCCATGGCGCGCGCCTGCGGGCTCACCGTCACCTGGGACGACATGGCCGACATCTCGCGGGTCACCCCGCTGCTGGCGCGCGTGTATCCGAACGGCGAGGCCGACGTGAACCAGTTCCATGCCGCGGGCGGCATGAGCTTCGTGACCCGGGAGCTCATCGAGGCGGGCCTGCTGCACGCCGACGCCATGACGGTGTGGGGCCCGGGACTCGGCGCCTATGCGAAAGAGCCGTTCCTCGTGGATTCGCAGCTCGTGTGGCGCGACGCGCCCGCGAAGTCGCACGACGAGAAGATCCTGCGGCCGGTGTCGAACGCGTTCTCGGCGGATGGCGGACTCAAGCTGCTGCGCGGCAACCTGGGACGCTCGGTCATCAAGACCAGCGCCTGCGATCCGAAGCACTGGGAGATCACGGCGCCGGCGCGCGTGTTCGAGTCGCAGGAAGACCTCGCCGCTGCGCTCAGGCAGGGGATCGAAGGCGACTTCGTCGCCGTGGTGCGCGGCCAGGGGCCGCGGGCCAATGGCATGCCCGAGCTGCACAAGCTGATTCCGGCGCTCTCGGGGTTGCTGGCGCGCGGGCGGCGCGTGGCCATCGTCACGGACGGGCGCATGTCCGGCGCGTCGGGCAAGGTGCCGTCGGCGATTCACCTGACGCCCGAGGCTGCGGCGGACGGGCCGATCTCGCGGCTGCGCGACGGCGACGTCATCCGGCTGGATGCGCGCGCGGGCGTGCTCGAGGTGCAGCTCGATGCGGCGACGCTGGCGGCGCGCGAGGCGGTGAAGCCGCTGGTCGATACGACTCACGGCGTGGGGCGCGAGCTGTTTGCGCGGCTGCGCGAGGGGGCGAGCGCCGCGGACGAGGGCGCCTCGATCCTGTAGAGGGAGATCTTCAATTCGTGCTCACCAGTGCGAGCATCCCTTCGGCCCTTGACCGGCGCGTGGTGTGGAGCGCAATCGCGATCAGCATTGGTGTCGCGAGTGGCATCATCTGGCAATTCCACGCGAGCAGGCACATGCCGGTTGAAGAGCCGTGGTTCACGGTTCTGTCGCTGCTGCCGCAATTCGCGGCCGTGGGCATCTATTCGTGGACGAAGTCGCTCGGCAACGCGCCGATCTGCGGCGTCCGGCGGGGCAATTTTGTGCCGCGCGCGCCTGTCTACCGGGTGACGGTGCCGATGCACGAGTTCCAGGCGCGCAGCATGGCGCCGGAACGATCGTCCTGGTTCGCGTAGACCGTCTCGACCAGTGATTTCGGGGTGTCGCCCTGGATCGGCAGGCCCGCGTAGGCTTGCTCCTTCGATTTACCCGCGGCCTTGAATTCCTGGGCGACGCCGCTGAGCATGGCGTTCTGCATGCAGTAGGCGGCCGTGTCGGTCGCGCCTGGCGCGACGTTGCCCACGTGGACGGCGCATTCGCGGAAGAATTGCACGCTGTAATCCCAGGCATGCGTGAACGTTCCCGAGTAGACCTTGCCGATCGCCGCGGTGATCAGGTTCTGATTCGGATGCTTCGCGTAGAACGCGCGGACCTGGTCCTGGGTTTTGCCCGCCAGCTTCATGGTCGCGATGTTCCAGGCGCTGTCGGTCAGGCCGACGCAGTAGGTCAGGTGATCGTTTTCCTGCTGCGAGTACAGGTCGACGCCGCTGGCCGTCTTGCCGGCGCCGCCGGCCGGCGGCGGGGCCGTCGCCACGCAACCGGACAGCACGAGCGTGCCCAACAGCGCACCAGGGAGCGAATTCGGGACGAATCTGCGCATGTCTTCCTCCGTTGCGGCTATCTAACATCCGGCCCGGGTAGATAGAAGCACTGGTGGCGGCAACGGTGACGTGCGTCAAATTCGCGGGGACTGAGTCAGCGGGTGCGACACCAATATGCGTGCGTCACGTACGGAAACTCGACGGAGGCGAGGTCGGCGAGCCCGGGCGTGGCGGCGATCATCGCGCGGACCTGCGCGAGCACGCCGGCGCTCGCCTGCCCGGGCAGCGCCGCGATGAAGCTCACCGACGCGACGCGATCCACGATCACGTGTTCGGGAGGGCCGACGTGCACGTGGGGGAAGCTGCGTTGTCGCAGCGGCCCGAAACCCTCCGCCGGAAAGACCTGCCGCCATTCGCCATGGTCGTAACGCGGCGCATCACCTTCGTGCGGCGCCATGATGGCGGTGAGGCTGCGCACCCATTGGACGGACGAGTCACGCACGTTCCAGATGAGCCCGAGGTAGCCGCCCGGCTTGAGCACGCGACGGATCTCGGCGAGAGCTGCGGGCGTGGCGAACCAGTGGAACGCCTGGGCGCAGATCACGGCGTCGGCCGATGCCGCCGCGAGCGGGATGGCCTGGGCGCTGCCGCGCAGGGCGTTGATGCCGGGGAGGCCTTCGGTCAGGCGATCCAGCATCGGGCGACTCGGCTCGACGGCGAGGATGTCCGCACCCGTTTGCAGCATCAGCCGGGTGAATTTGCCGGTCCCGGCGCCCAGGTCGATGGCCGTCTTGCCGCGTCCCAAGCCGAGGTCGTGCTGCAGCCAGCCGAGCGCGGCGGGGGGGAAGTCAGGCCGCCCGCGGACATAGGCGCTGGTATCGCGGGCAAAGCCTTCGGCGGCGGCGGGGAGGACGTTCCTCATGGCGGCGATGGTACGAGTCCGTGGGCGCTCAGGTCTGTCCCCTTTTGCTAGGAAACGAGGAATGTCCCCATTACCATCCGAACATGAAAACTCGCGCAGCTTTGGCCTGGAAGGCTGGCCAGCCTCTCGAAGTCACCACCGTCGATCTCGACGGGCCCAAGACCGGCGAAGTGCTGGTGGAGATCAAGGCCACCGGCGTCTGTCACACCGATGAATTCACGCGCTCGGGCGGCGATCCGGAAGGATTGTTCCCGGTGATCTTCGGGCACGAAGGGGCGGGCGTCGTCGTTGACGTGGGGCCGGGTGTCACGACGCTGAAGAAAGGCGATCACGTGATCCCGCTGTACACACCGGAATGCCGGCAGTGCAAGAGCTGCCTGTCGCGCAAGACGAACCTGTGCACGGCGATCCGCGCCACGCAGGGTCAGGGCGTGATGCCGGACGGCACCAGCCGCTTCTCGATCGGCGGCGAGAAGATCCACCACTACATGGGCTGCAGCACGTTTTCGAACTACACGGTGCTGCCCGAGATCGCGGTCGCCAAGGTGCGCGAGGACGCGCCCTTCGAGAAGATCTGCTACATCGGCTGCGGCGTGACCACGGGCATCGGCGCGGTCATCAACACGGCCAAGGTCGAGCCGGGCGCGAACGTCGTGGTGTTCGGCCTCGGCGGCATTGGTCTCAACGTCATCCAGGGTGCGCGGCTCGCCGGCGCCAACAAGATCGTCGGCGTCGACGTCAACCCGAAGCGCAAAGCGATGGCCGAGAAATTCGGCATGACGCATTTCGTGAATCCGAAGGAAGTGCAGGGCGATCTCGTGCCCTATCTCGTGTCGCTGACCGACGGCGGCGCCGACTATTCGTTCGAGTGCGTGGGCAACGTGGACCTCATGCGCCAGGCGCTCGAGTGCTGCCACCGCGGCTGGGGCGTCTCGGTGATCATCGGTGTGGCCGGCGCGGGACAGGAAATCAAGACGCGTCCGTTCCAGCTGGTGACCGGCCGCGTGTGGAAGGGCACGGCCTTCGGCGGTGCGCGCGGACGCACCGACGTGCCGAAGATCGTGGACTGGTACATGGACGGCCGGATCAACATCGACGATCTCATCACGCACGTGATGCCGCTCGAGAAGATCAACGACGCATTCGATCTCATGCACAAAGGCGAATCCATCCGATCCGTAGTCACTTTCTAACAGGCTCCGCAGAGGGGCGAGGGAAGTCCCATGGCCATCAAGCTCCATCCGTCGATAGACAAGGGCGTCAAGGCGGGCAGCAAGAAATTCAAGGGCGGCACGC
>DASTHJ010000112.1:0-4697 GCA_035718265.1 Steroidobacteraceae bacterium
AAGGGAGGAATGTTCTGGGTCGGCGATGGGCGCGCATGTTCGTTCGAGTCGATGCGGGCTTGGTTCGTCGTCGACAGCGTGGCCTACGACGGCGATGCAATCGCCAGCCTCGACCTGCGCTTCGAGCAGCGGTGTACGGCGCTCGATCCGCCATTGCATGGCGCGATTCACTGGCGCGCTGACGATCCGACGACCATACCGGGACCGCAGTTCCCGGCGCCCCCCGGGCTGTGGCAACCGCCGGCTGCTGCCGACCCGGGCAGCGGAAACCTGCTGTACATCGAAGCGGACGCCGGTGAACCCGCCAGCGGCGGTGGAACCTTCAGCTACCAGGCAGCGGATTCCACGTTCACTTCACGCACATATGTGGATGGTTCGGTCGGCGTGGCCGCACAGAAGTCCGGCGACGGCTTCCTGGTGCAGTTCGACAAGATGGCGAGCATCGCCAACCTGCAGCCCGGCTATTACGCCAATGCGGAGAGACTGTTCCTGCACAATCCCGCGTTTCCGGGCCTGGAGGTCCTGCGAACCAGTCGCTCGAGTTGCGAAACCGCAAGCGGGTGGTTCGTCATCGACAGCATCACGTACACGAACTCCAAGGTCACGGCGATCGATGCCCGATTCGAGCAGCGCTGCAATGCGTCGAGTGCGTTGCTCCACGGCCGCGTGCGCTGGAGTGGCATCAGCGAATAACCGTGCTCCCAAAGGCTTTCGCGGCCCACTTCCGGGAAAGATGACGCCTCGCTTGAGGGCGCTGGAACGCCAGCGCATAGTCGACGCATGGCGCGCATCCTCCAGCTGGTGGACCCGGCCTTGTTAGCCGCGGGCGCGGCATGGGTTGCCGCGCCGACCAGTGCCTGCGAGCCGCTGGCAGCGGATGCGTCGAGCGCCACGGGTGCCACCAGCAAGGACCGCGCCGGGCGAGCCGTGGCGCTCATAAACATCAACGGGCAGGGGCCGTTCCGCTTCATCCTCGACACCGGCGCCAATCGCTCGGTGCTGTCGCAGTCGCTGGCCGATCGCCTCGGGCTTGCACATGCGGGCGAAGGACTGGTGCATTCGATCGACGGCGCGACGCTCGCCAAGCTCGTGAACGTCGAATCCTTCACGTTCGGCGCGCTGCATCTGTCGGGCGGCGAGACGCCGGTGCTCGACGGCCCCATGCTGGACGGCGAGAACGGGTTACTCGGCGTCGATGGCATGGTGGGGCGTGCGTTGCACGTCGATTTCGACAAGCATTGCGTGGAGATCTACGAGGGCGGCGCGCGGATTCCGCTGCAGGGCTGGCTGAGCGTGCCGGCGCGGCTGCGCTTCGGCTCGCTGCTGATGGTCGAGGGCGATATCCAGGGCGTGCAGGTCAACGTGCTCATCGACACCGGCTCCGACACCTCGCTCGCCAACCAGCGCTTTCGCGAGGCGCTGCGCGAGGTCGCCGCCGGATCGATCGAGTATCACGGCGGTCGCGCCTTCACGTTCGGGCGCCCGGTGTTGCTCGAGCAGAGTGTCTGGACGCCGAGCCTGCGACTCGGCCGCACGGTGGTCGACGGCGTGCGTGCATTCATCGGCGATTTCCACATCTTCGAGCTCTGGGGCCTGCACGATGAGCCAACCCTGCTGATCGGCATGGATGTGCTCGCGCGCTCGCGCGAAATGGTGATCGACTACGAGCACCGCGTCGTGCATTTCCGCAAGCGCCCGCGCGGCAGCTCCCGCGACGCACCAACGCGTTGAGGGCTTTCGGCACGCGGCGGCTAGTGAGACCTGATGCACATTGACGGTGCGAGCGGCGCAGCTATGCTCTGCGCTCGGGGGAGAGGGACCTTACATGCGCAACGTGCTAGCTACGACGGCCGCCTTGTTCCTGCTCGTCTCCGCCGACGCGCTCGCCGACTGGCGCGAGGCCAGCAGCGATCACTTCGTGATCTACGCGGACGAAAGCGCCAAGCAGATCCGCAGGTATTCCGACCGGCTGGAGCGGTACTACAGCGCGATGACTTTCGTGCTGCCGTCCCGCAAGACCAGGCCCAGCCCCTCCAATCGCGTGACGATCTACGTCGTGCGCAGCGAGCGCATGGTTCGCAAGCTCTATGGCGGCGGCGATTCGCGCTACGTCAAGGGTTTCTACCTGCCGCGCGCGGGTGGGTCGCTTGCAATCATCGCGCCGATCGATGTGGCAATGGGCGGCAAGCCTTCCGAATCCGAGCTCGTGTTGATGCACGAGTACGCACATCACTTCATGGCCGAGAACGCACCCTACCTGGTGCCCCGCTGGTACGGCGAAGGGTTCGCCGAATATTTCTCGACTGCAAAATTCGATTCCGATGGTGCGGTCGGGCTGGGGTTGCCCGCGCAGCATCGGGCCTACGAACTGCTCGAAGGCGCCGACGTGAGCATCGAGCGGCTGCTGGATTCGAAGCTGTACGCCGCGAAGAAGTCGAAGTCCTACGACAACTTCTATGGTCGCAGCTGGCTGCTTTTCCACTACCTGTTCACCGACGATGCGCGCCGCAAGCTGCTCGTCGACTACCTGAACCGGCTGAACCGCGGCGAAGCGGAGCTCGGTGCCGCGACCGCGGCGTTCGGCGATCTCAAGGAGTTGGACAAGGCGCTGGATCACTACCTGCACCAGCGCGAGCTGTTGTACATCCGGGTTCCGCCGGATCGGTTGAGCGTCGGGCAGATCACGGTGCGGGAGCTGCGCGAAGGCGAAGCCGCGGTCATGCCCGTCCGCGTCCGTTCGAAGCGCGGCGTCACCCAGCAGACCGCGCCCGAAGTGCTCCTCGAGGCGCGAGGTCGCGCAGAAGTATCCGGACGATCCGGCGGTGCAGGCGGAGTTGGCCGAAGCCGAGTTCGACGCCGGCGACGATGAGGCAGCCATCCGGGCCGCCGACAAGGCGCTGGCCGCGGAACCGGGCAACATGACGGCGCTCATCCAGAAGGGCTATGCCCTGACGCGTATCGCCCGTGAGACGAAGACGGAAGCGTCGTGGCTGGCGGCCCGCAAGCACTTCGTCTCGGTGAACAAGATCGAAAACGATCATCCCATCCCGCTCATCTACTACTACCTGAGCTTCGTCGAACAGGACATGGAGCCGAGCAAGGCGGCGCTCGATGGACTGGAATGGGCGTTGGATCTCGCGCCCTATGACGCCGGCGTGCGGATGATGGTCGCGAACCGGCAGATGCACGACAAACGTTTCGCCGCCGCAATACGCACCATCAGTCCGCTCGCATACCACCCGCACCTCCCCGAGGACAATCCAGCCATCGCCCTGCTGCAGAAGGCGCGCGAGGAACTGCAGGCCCAGTCCGGGAACGAGACGAGCCAGACAGCGGCTCAATAGGCCGGAGACCTGGCCGTCGCGATACACCTGGCATCGTCACTGCGCC
The DNA here is from genome assembly GCA_035718265.1 of Steroidobacteraceae bacterium. Lineage (GTDB taxonomy): Bacteria > Pseudomonadota > Gammaproteobacteria > Steroidobacterales > Steroidobacteraceae > CADEED01. The sequence continues at coordinate 3,391 of DASTHJ010000112.1, forward strand.
TCTAACCACCTGGCGGATCGGGGAGCCTTGTCGGCATGCGCTTTTCCGCTTGCCAGTCATCGAAGTTTCGGATGTACTTCATCGAACAAGAGCCGCAACCAGAAGCGGGCCGACCGACCCACGATTCCAAGAACAAGAAAGCTGGGAGACGATATGACAAGGACCGATGTTCGTTCTTTCGCCCTCACGTGCCTGGCGCTGGCAGGCCTCGCACAAGCACACCCGGCGCCCAAGTACCGGGTGGCGGAGGTGACCCCGCCGTCCGAGACCAGCACTTGTCTGCCGGGATATGCGGTCCGGGTGACCGGCGGTGGAGTAAGCGACCGTGGCGTCGTACCCGGCAACCTTCAGTGCTATGGAAACACCGAGGTCGCCAGTGGCGTGGTCCTGCCCACCATGAGCGTGGCCCAGGCATTTGTCTGGAACCGGGCCACGGGGGGGACCGAGGTGCCGCCGCTCGTGGAAGGGTTCACGCCCTACCTCTACAGCATCGACGCGCGCGGCAACGTGTACGGCTGGAAGAGCGACCCTTTCACCGGCCTCGATGGCGTGAAGTGGACGCCGGCCACCGGATTCGAAACGGTGATCACCAAGGCACCGGATTGCTTCATCAACGTGTCCTTCGCCGCGGCTGGCAATGCCGCGGGCAACATCGCCGGCGGGGCGTACCGCCAGGACGGCATCGCCGAGTTTCCCGGTGACTTCACCTGCACCTTGCGCTGGGTATTCCGGGACGCGCTCGGCAACGAGATCGTCGGACCGATCGTGAACCAGATTCCGGTACGCATGAGCAAGCGCAACGTGGTGATCGGCCAGGTGAACAAGTCCGCGGCGAAGTGGCTGCCGCTCGCCAATGGCCGCGTGGTCATGCTGGATGAGGCTTCTCCCGGCTTCATGAGCTATGCCTTCGGCATCAACGACCGGAACGTGGTCGTCGGCATGGCGGGAGTCGATACCGGTGTCGGTTCGTGCTCGAGCGATGCCGTCGGCATGGTCTGGGCGTCGGGCAGGGAGGCCCGCACGCTGCCCAGCCTGCCGCGCATGACGAACAGCGAGGCCTGGGACATCGACGACGACGGCATCATTTACGGCCTCTCGAGCATGGGGGCCGACAATTGCAACCCGCGTAGCTGGGAGGCTGGTCGGGGCACGATCTGGCGCGACTTCCACGCCAAGGACCTCAACAAGCTGCTGGTCGGGCCGCAGGGCGTGACGATCACCAACGCGGCGCACGTCAATTCGAAAGGGCAGATCGTGGCCTATGGGTATCGCACCAAGGACAAGTTGAAATCCTGTCCCGAACTGGC
>DASTHJ010000113.1:0-5853 GCA_035718265.1 Steroidobacteraceae bacterium
TGAACAGTTCGCGACGGGTCCCGGATGATGGGCGAGAACTTCTGCTGCAGGCGCGAGGCGGGGATGGCGAACACCAGGAACGCCGCGATCGCCGCCAGATAGGCGTGCAGCACGTGCAGCGGCGGCACGCCGTCGAGCCACATCATGGTGGTGGTGGTATCGCCGACCACGCTGCCGGCGCCGCCGGCATTCGACGCCGCGACGATCGCGGCCAGATAGCCGATGTGCATGCGATGCCGGTAGACGCTGCCGGCCACGGTGGCCCCGATGATCGCGGCGGCGATGTTGTCCAGGAATCCGGACAGCACGAACACGATCGCGAGCAGCAGCAGCCCGCCGCGCCAGTCGTTCGGCAGGAATCCCGGCATCAGTTCCGGGATGCCGCTCAGCTCGAAATGCCGCGACAGCACCGCGAAACCCACCAGCAGGGCGAACAGGTTCGTCAACAGCACCCATTCACCGCCCAGATGGTGCAGCAGTCCGACGAGGCCCGGGGCGCCGTGGAATTCGCCGAAGCCGAGCTTCCAGGCCGCGATCAGCACCAGGCCGGACAACGCCACCTGCAGCGTGTGCCGGTGGAAGATCGCGACGCCGAGCAGCGTCGCGCCGAACAGCAGGAACTCGAACGGGAATGTCATCAGGCGACGGCCGGGCAATGCGCGGCGATCACTCCACTCTTCACGGCTTCGGTCATGGTGGCGATGTCGGGTGCGAGGTAGTGGTCGATGTCGTAGTGCGGTACGCGCGCGCGGATGTCGCGCATCACGCGTTGCAATCTGTCGGAGGTGACGATGGGCGCACGCAGGTCCACGCCCTGCGCGGCCGCCAGCAGCTCGATCGCGAGGATGGTGGCGGTGTTGGCGCACAGCTCGCCGAGCTTGCGGGCCGCGAAGGTCGCCATGGAGACGTGGTCCTCCTGGTTGGCGGAAGTCGGCAGCGAATCGACGCTGGCCGGATGCGCCAGCAGCTTGTTCTCGGAGGCGAGCGCCGCGGCCGTGACGTGCGCGATCATGAAGCCGGAATTCACGCCGCCGTCCCTCACCAGGAAGGGGGGCAGGCCCGACAGCGTGGCGTCGATCAGCAATGCGATGCGCCGCTCGGACAGCGCACCGATCTCCGCCACCGCGAGCGCCAGGTTGTCGGCCGCGAAGGCCACCGGCTCGGCGTGGAAGTTGCCGCCCGAGAGCACGTCCACCTGGCCCGGCTCGATGAAGATCAGCGGATTGTCCGAGACGCCATTCGCCTCGCGCATCAGCACCACGCGGGCCGCCTCGATCTGGTCGGCGCAGGCGCCCATGACCTGCGGCTGGCAGCGCAGCGAGTACGGGTCCTGCACCTTGCCACATTCGCGGTGGCTGGAATTGATCGGGCTGTCGGCCAGCAGCTCGCGGTAGGCCGCGGCCGCGGCGATCTGCCCGGGATGCCCGCGCAACTCGTGGATGCGCGCATCGAAGGGGCTGGCGGATCCCTCGGCCGCGTCCACCGACAATGCACCTGCCACCAGCGCCGTGGCGTACAGATTGTCGATGGCGAACAGGTGCCAGAGCGCCAGTGCCGTCGAGGTCTGCGTACCGTTCAGCAGCGCCAGTCCCTCCTTGGCGGCGAGCGTGACCGGCTGCAGCCCCGCGCGCTGCAATCCCTGCCGCGCGGTCAGGATCGCGCCGGCGCACTCCACCTCGCCGACGCCTAACAACACGGCCGCCAGGTGCGCGAGCGGCGCCAGGTCGCCGCTGGCGCCGACCGAGCCCTTGGAAGGCACGCGCGGCAGCACGTCGGCGTTGTAGAGCGCCACGAGCGCGTCGAGCAGCTCGCGGCGCACGCCGGAATAGCCGCGCGCCAGCGCCACGATCTTCAGCGCCAGCATCAGCCGCACCACGCCGGTGGGTAGGGGATCTCCGACACCGACCGCGTGCGACAGCACCAGATTGCGTTGCAGGAGTTCGAGCTGATCGTTCGGAATGTGCGTCTGCGCCAGCCGTCCGAAACCGGTATTCACGCCGTAGGCCGGCTGCCCGCGCCTGACGATCTCGGCGACCGCCGCCGCGCCCCGCTCGATGTCGCGGCCCGCGGCCGCCGAGATCGCGAGCCCGACTCCGCCGCGCGACAAATCACGCAAGGTGGCGAAATTGACAGGCTTGCCGATCTCCAGCATCGCGCGATGATGCCAGAGGGCCGCTAGAATTCGTGCACCCGTTTCGCAAGGGTCCTCACCATGGCGATTGCCCGATCCGGCGTGCTGATCCTGCTCGTATCGATTGCCCTGACTGCCTGCAATACCACCATGAAGCAAACACCCGCAGCCCTGCCCTTCACCACGCCGGACGCGCTGGCGCCGCAGCCACCGCTCGCCGCGCGCCGGCCTCACCAGGTGGTTTCACCGAACGGCACGCGCGTGGACGAGTACTACTGGCTGCGTGACGACCGGCGCGAGGATCCCGAGGTGCTGGGTTACATCCGCGCGGAAAACGCCTACGCCGACCGGGTGATGGCACACCTCGATGCGCTCGAGGCCCGCATCTACCAGGAGATCATCGGCCGGCTGCAGCAGGACGACTCCTCGGTGCCGTACCTGTTGAACGGCTTCTGGTACTACCGCCGCTTCGCGACCGGCAAGGAATATCCCATCTACGCGCGCCGCAAGGGCACGCGGGATGCACCCGAGGAAATCCTGCTGGACGTCAACGAGATGGCGCGCGGCCACGACTTCTTCGAAGTGGGCGAACTTGCCGTGAGCCCGAACGGCAGGATGCTGGCCTGGGCCGAGGACACGATCGGGCGCCGCCAGTACGTGCTGCGCGTCAAGGACCTGGCCACGGGCCAGGTGCTGCCCGTCGCCATCGGCAACGTCGAGAACAACGTGACCTGGGCGAACGACAACGCCACTTTCCTGTACATCGAGAAGCATCCGGAGACGCTGCTCGGCTACCGCGTGCGCAGCCATTGCCTCGCCTGCGCGCGCGAAGCTGCCGCCGCGGACCCGCTGGTCTGGGAGCAGCAGGACGACAGCTTCTACACCCAGGTGTACCGCACCAAGGACGACCGCTACCTGCTGATCCACACGCAGAGCACGGTGTCCTCGGAGGTCTGGTTCGCGGACGCCTCGGATCCGCAGCTGCGCTTCCGCGTGTTCCTGCCGCGCGAGCGCGATCACGAGTACCAGGTCGAGCACGCCAACGGTCGCTGGATCGTGCGCACCAACTACCGGGCGAAGAACTTCCGCATCGTGGCCGTGAAGCCGGGGGACGAGGGCGATCGAGAAAAGTGGCAGGACGTGGTCGCGCATCGCGACGACGCATTCGTCGATGCCTACGAGGTTTCGCAGCGCTTCCTCGCGATCGAAGAGCACTCCGGCGGCCTGCGCAAGCTGCGGCTGCGCTCCTGGGACGGAGCCAGGGACGTGTTCGTCACGGCCGACGAGCCCAGCTACACCATGTCGCTGGACGTGAACCGCGAATTCGACAGCGACCGGCTGCGCTACACGTACACCTCGCTGGTCACGCCGCGCACCACCTACGATTTCGACTTCACCACCGGCGAGCGCGAGCTGCTGAAGCGCGAGCCGGTGCTCGGCGGCTACGACCCGGCGAATTACGCCACGGAATTCGCCTGGGCAACGGCGCGCGATGGCACGCGCGTGCCGGTATCCATCGTGTACCGCAAATCGACGCCGCGCGACGGCACGGCGCCGCTGCTGCAGATCGGCTATGGCTCGTACGGCTCATCCTACGACCCCGAGTTCTCGTACCTGCCGCCCTCGCTGCTGGATCGCGGTTTCGTGTACGCGATCGCGCACATCCGCGGCGGCCAGGAGCTGGGCCGCGCCTGGTACGAGAACGGCAAGCTGCTCAACAAGATGAACACCTTCACGGATTTCATCGACGTGACGCGCTGGCTGGTGGCGAACAAGTACGCCGACAGGTCGCGCGTATTCGCCATCGGCCGTTCGGCCGGGGGATTGCTGATGGGCGCCATCGCGAACCTGGCGCCGGCGGACTACGCGGGGATCGTCGCCGGCGTGCCGTTCGTCGACGTGGTCACCACGATGCTGGACGAGTCGATCCCGCTGACCACCAACGAGTTCGACGAATGGGGCAACCCCAAGGAGAAGAAGTTCTACGACTACATGCTGTCCTATTCGCCGTACGACAACCTGGGCGCGCACGACTACCCGGCCATGTTCGTGCACTCCGGACTGTGGGACAGCCAGGTGCAGTATTTCGAGCCGACCAAGTACGTCGCGCGGCTGCGCGCGCGCCGCACGGGGAACAGCCTGGTGGTGTTGCGCACCAACATGGAGGCGGGCCATGGCGGCAAGTCCGGCCGCTACGAGCATTACCGGGAATACGCCGAGCAGTACGCGTTCATCCTCGACCAGGCGGGCATCCGCGACTGACGCGGAACTCGTCGGTGACCGGGATCGTCCGAGAGAGGATGGCGCTGGCGCGGTTCCTGATCCTGGCCATGGTGTTCGCCCTGGCGGCCTGCGTCAGCAGCCGGCCGAAGCCCGCGGCGGCGCCCGCGGTGCACTTCGAGGCCGCGAAATGGTCGAAGCTTCCCGGCTGGAGAGCGGACGACAGCCTCGCGGCCTGGCCGGCCATCGTCGGCAGCTGCCATGCGCTCGCCTCGCGCGCGCCGTGGCAGGAGTTCTGCGCCGCGGTCATGGCCACGAGTCCGGTCGATGCCGCGTTCGTGCGCGGCTTCCTCGAGCGGCAACTGACGCCGTATCGCATCGAGCGCGTCACCGGCCGCAAGCGCGAGCGCAAGGGCCTGGTCACGGGTTACTACGAGCCGCTGCTGCACGGCGCGCGCGAACGCAGCGAAGTCTACGCGACGCCGCTGTACCGGCGTCCCGACGACCTGCTGATCGTGGATCTCGCCAGCGTGATTCCCGAGCTCAAGGGCAAGCGCGTGCGCGGACGCCTCGAGGGCAACAAGGTCGTGCCTTACTACCCGCGCGCGGCGCTGCGCGAGGCGCCCGGGCTCGCCGGCCACGAGATCGTCTGGATCGACGATGCGCTCGATGCCTTCATGCTCGAGGTGCAAGGGTCCGGCCGCGTGCAGCTGACCAGCGGCGAAACCATCCGGCTGCAGTACGCCGACCAGAACGGGCAGCCGTACCGTTCCATCGGCCGCTATCTCGCCGACCAGGGCGCCATGAGCATCGACCAGGTCAACATGGCGGCGATCCGCGGCTGGCTGGCGGCCAACCCGCAGCGCCTCGATGAAGTCCTCGACAGCAACCCGAGCGTGGTGTTCTTCAGCGAGGCGCCGCTCGAGGACCCGTCGATCGGGCCGAAGGGCGCGCAGGGCGTACCGCTCACCGCCGGCCGCTCCATCGCCATCGACCCGAAGTTCCTGCCGCTGGGCGCGCCGATGTTCCTGGCGACCACGCAACCGGGCAGCGACCTGCCGTTGCGCCGGCTGGTGGTCGCGCAGGACACGGGCGGTGCCATCCGTGGACCGGTGCGCGCCGACCTGTTCTTCGGCTTCGGCGGCGAGGCGGGCATGCAGGCCGGCATGATGAAGAACGAGCTCGAAATGTGGTTGCTGTGGCCGCGCGGCGCGGCGCCGCCAAACTGATCGCATGAGCCCGCCCGCCGCCGCAATGAAGGGCCGCCTGTATGTCGGCGTGGGCGGCTGGAACTTCGCGCCGTGGCGCGGCAGTTTCTATCCCAAGGGCCTGCCGCGATCGCAGGAGCTGCACCATGCCAGCCGGCAGCTCACCTCGATCGAGATCAACTCGACGTTCTACCGCCTGCAGAAGCCGCAGACGTTCCAGAAGTGGCACGACGAGACACCGGAGGAATTCGTGTTCAGCGTCAAGGCGCCGAGATTCGTCATGCATCGCAATCG